>JAYTZS010000263.1:0-3801 GCA_043741885.1 Bdellovibrio sp.
AGGTCCCAAGGGTTTGGCTGTTCGCCAATTAAAGTGGTACGCGAGCTGGGTTCAGAACGTCGTGAGACAGTTTGGTCCTTATCTTCTGTGGGCGTAAGAGATTTGAGTAGACCTGTCCTTAGTACGAGAGGACCGGGATGGACGAACCTCTGGTGTTCCTGTTGTCGCGCCAGCGGCATTGCAGGGTAGCTATGTTCGGAATAGATAACCGCTGAAAGCATCTAAGCGGGAAGCTAACTACAAGATAAGATCTCTCTGGGCCTTCGGGCCCCTAAAGACTCCTCGGAGACTACGAGGTTGATAGGCGGAGGGTGTAAGTACAGTAATGTACTCAGCTGATCCGTACTAATAGGTCGTGAGGCTTTTATAATTTTATTTTTTCTTGTTACCACGGTAACAAGAAAGACTTAAATTAATGGAATTAACTTCCGCTAAAATCACTTAAATTAATTTTTCAATTTTCTAGATTGAGCTTGCGATTGACGGTCTATTTTTGATAGATATCACTCCAAGTTAAATTTAAAACCTTTTGCTGGTGTTTTTAGCAGAGGGGCAACACCTGATCCCATTCCGAACTCAGAAGTTAAGCCCTCTTGCGGCGATGGTATTGCACGGGTGACTGTGTGGGAGAGTAGCACGACGCCAGCTTTTTTTTGTTACCCCAGTTAGGAAACTAACTGGGGTTTTTTTATTGGCTAATGGTAAAGCTAAATTCGTAAACTTTGTTGTTATTTTTCAATTGAAAAAAATTGAGGATTAAGATAGTCAATTCGGATTTTGGGCCGAGTCGGTGAATGTTTCTTGCAGTCTTCTCTGATGAGCTTGGTTCTGCCACTGATATTGCTTCAATCTGGAGATGATAAATGCCAGATCTTTTTTCAGGAAAATATCTATTGGAAATTGCTTTCCAGTCGATTGAATTTCGTGGGTTCATTTCTAGGTAGTTAGCAATAGTTACTGTATGTACCTGCTTTAAATATTCTGCGACTTCCGAGTTTGTGGAAAGAGTTTCAAGCCTGTTCTCAATCTTGAATTCCAGGAGAGACGGTTTTTGTAACGTCTCGGCGTAGACGTGAGACATCGTGCGCAGATTGAGGCTATCCGATCTATCAAAGGTAAGCTCCCACAGTAAAGCCGTCATTGCAGCGATTCCTAAGGTAGTGACAACTTTTTTATATTTCATAAAATCATATTCTTTTTTACGGATTCATTAACCATAGAATCATAGTCTTTTCTGCAGATTCATTAACTTCAAGAATAAACGAATTGTTTGAAGTGCCAGGTATGAGGGCTAATTTTGTAGATGAAAAATTAAAATTTGAAAAATTCCGATAAGTTCGGGTAAAATCAGTTCGATGCCGTTTTCAGGTACTTGATAAGACAATGTACACTTGAAGTGTTGAGCGTTTTAGCGATTTTCTGACATAAAATCAAATATTTCAATAGCATAGGGAAATGACGTCAACTGGGCATGGGGTTTGGATCATCCTTTGGGCATAGAGGTGCTTCCAATGAACAAAATGTCTAAAATCATATTCGGTCTGGTTGTAGGGACTTATTGGGTTGGATGTGCACCTAAGAAATTTGATAAAGATCTAATGATTAATAAGTGCCAGAATTTTGCAGAAACCTGCGTTAGCTCTGGAGGCAAGGACTCATTTGAATACGCTGTTCGATCTACTGGTGGATTGGTCGACATTCTTTTTGTTGATGATAATTCTGGGTCTATGTCTTTTGAACAGGCACATATGGCTGAAAAGTTTAGTTCTTTCTTATCGCAACTGGATGCTCGATTTGTTGACTATAGAATTGGCATTATAACTACGGATGTTTCCTCGAGCATGACCTCCGATACAAGAGATGACGGACCCTCTTCAACTCTTTTTAATGAGCCGCGAGCTATCAACCAAAATGGCAAATTACAGGATGGAAACCTAATTATCTTTTCAAATGGGGCTTCCTATTTGACTCCCTCAACGGCGAATAAAGAGGCTTTGTTTGCTACTGCAATCAAAAGGCCGGAGACACTCCAATGTGAAAACTTTTTACGGCAATATCCAACTTCGAACCCGCCGGCAGATGGTGTTCATGCAAACTGCCCATCGGGAGATGAAAGGGGAATTTTTGCAGCAAATTTGTTTTTTGATAAAAATCCTTCATCGTTTGTTCGGCCCAATGCTCATTTGGCTGTAGTGATATTAGGCGATGAGGATGAGCGAAGTGGGCTATACAACTCAAATTCCAGCACTCTTTTTCAATTGGAGACGAATGATCAGCCTTCCTCATTAATTAGTAAAGTTCGCAGTGCCTATGCAAGCAAATCTTTGAGTGTTCATTCCATTATCGTGAGGCCCGGTGATCAGTGGTGCTTATATGATCAGTCGATTCAGATGGGCCCTTCTAACCTGGATCAGGGGCGTGGTCCTACTTACGGGATTACTTACAATCAAATGCTTGGGTCTGAAGGAAAAAAATATGCCGAAGCGACTTCAATGACCAATGGCTACCTTGGCGATATTTGCGCAAGTGATTATGGTAGCCAGTTGTCTGGGATAGGGGCGAATATTGTCGATCGGATTACTGATGTAAATCTTGCGTGCAAGGATCCGTCTGATCTTCATGTGGAATTGACTCCGGCCAATTCCTCAATCAACTCAACTGTTACCGGTCAGGTTTTGCACTTTAGTGAGGCTCTACCAGCTGGCACGCAACTCCACCTCAAATACTCTTGTTCCACGCTTTGATTGGGACCAACTGAAATGCTAAAAATGCTTTGTAGCTTGATTTTAATTACTGGCCTTAGTTTTTCAGCTTTTGCTGGAAGCACTGCGTACCTTTGGGATAGTGGGCAAACTGCCGCGCCATTGTTGATTTTTGCTTCCTCCAACGAGACTGCGCCGATGGCAGCTGCTCGGTATTTGAGAAATTTGCGGTCAGATTACGAGATGAAAAATTTGTTTGATGGGCATTGGCCGGGGTTGGAGACTAAGGGGTTTCGAGAAATTTCAAAATCTGAACTTTTAGAATCAATCTTGCTGATCGGGAATTCTCCTTCTGATCTGCAGCCTTATAGTCAACGGGTGACCGGCTTTAAAAAGCAATTTGAAAAATCCGGATCTCATGTGTTTGTCCTTCCTCTTGGTATTTATACTGCTCTATCGATTCAAGCTGTAAATGAAGTCTCAGAATGGATTTCTGAAAATATCCCTCTATTGATCCCAATGGGGGGGGATGATGTGGAGCCTTCCCTTTATGGGCAGGAGAAAATTTGGGCGCGTAGGACTGTGCCGACGAGGGACCAGTTCGAAATCCAGCTAATCTCAAAATTTATCTCAAAAGCGAAAGGCTTTTTATTTGCTATTTGTCGTGGTCACCAAATAAGCTCGGTATCCCAGGGATATCGGTTATTTCAAGATATCCCTAAAGATATTCCAGATTTCTTACCGCATTCGGGCCATGAACATTTGATATCAGTCAGAAAAACAACTCACTCCATTTTATATCGTTTGTTTGGAGAAGATCCAATTCAGGTCAATAGCTTGCACCACCAAGCCGTCGAATACCAACCGAACGGACCTCTTGAAATTGCAGCTGTGAGTAGCGATGGGGTCATTGAGGCCATGGAGTTGAAGAATGGCCATGGTTTGTTCGTGCAGTTCCATCCTGAGCTGATGCGAGATAAAGTTGGGCGAACTTTGATCGAAGAAGTGACCCGTCGGAAACGAAATTTTTCTCCTCGAGCTTGTTCTCGAGTTCATTTTTAGGTTCTGTTCATTATATGATCTTCTAAACTTTAAAAAT
>JAYTZS010000264.1:0-3800 GCA_043741885.1 Bdellovibrio sp.
TGTACCCAAGCCCAAGTAAAGTCGCGCCACTCAATCTCAGTTCCCCACTAAGCAGGCCCGCGACTTACGAAGACCAGTCTCAATCCGCCAAAAGACGGATATACACAAAATTCTCAGTCAATCAGTCAAATTAGAAAGATCTCACGTAGAAGAGCTTGCTTGCTCGGCTCAATCTCCTCAGAATTAAATTCTCTAGCTTGTTCAATAAGGAGTGCTCCTGATGCCGTTTCCATCTGAAGAGAAAGTTTGGCTGAAAAATTACCCCGCAGGAATTCCATCGCAAATCGACATGTCTGCTTACCAACAAATCATGGATGTATTTGACGAGGCGGTTCGGAAGTTTAGAAATGTCGATTCATTCAGTAATCTCGGTACAAGCTTTACTTTTGCTGAGTTGGATCTGAAAGTCGGTCAGTTTGCGTCTTTTTTGCAAAATGAGTTGAATTTAAAAAAAGGCGACCGGATCGCCCTTCAGATGCCGAATCTGTTGCAATTCCCTGTGGCTCTGTTCGGGGCACTTCGGGCCGGGCTGATCGTGGTCAACACGAATCCCTTGTACACTCCTACTGAGATGAAACACCAGTTTCGCGACTCTGGGGCAAAAGCTATTGTCATTTTAGCGAATTACGCGGCTAACTTGCAGGAAATTTTGAGAGACACTGCGATTCAATCCATTGTGGTAACCGAAGTTGGTGATCTTCTGCCCTTTCCGAAAAATATTCTGATCAACTCTGTTTTGAAATATGTGAAAAAAATGGTGCCCGCTTTCACACTTCCGCATTCCTACACTTTCAGACAAGCTCTAGAGATCGGAGCTCAGCGAGCCTACAAAGATGTGAAAGTCTCAATCAATGACACAGCTTTTCTGCAGTACACTGGCGGCACGACCGGGGTCTCCAAAGGAGCTGAGCTGACTCATCAAAATATATTAGCTAATATGATGCAAATTGTGGTGTGGATGAAACCCCTCCTGCAAGAAGGCAAAGAGGTCATCATCACGGCTCTGCCAATGTATCATATCTTTTCACTGACAGTGAACAGCTTGGCCTTTATGACGTTTGGCGGACACAATATTTTAATCACCAACCCAAGAGACATCTCGGCTTTTATTAAAATTTTGCGCTCCACTCCTTTTACTGTGATGACGGGAGTAAATACTTTGTTCAATGCTTTGATGAACCATCCTGATTTTTTCAAAGTCAGTTTTGCGCAGGTTAAAATTTCAGTGGCTGGAGCGATGGCATTGCAGAAAGCAGTGGCTGATCGCTGGAGAGATCTAACCAAAACGAAAATCTTTGAAGGTTATGGCTTGACTGAGGCTTCGCCAGTGATCTGCTGCAATCCGATCATTGGTGGCCTGGACCAAGTCGGAACAATCGGCATGCCACTCCCTTCGACGGAGGTCAAATTGATCAATGACCAAGACGAAGAAGTCCATCTTGGGGAAGCTGGTGAGCTTTGCTGCCGAGGACCTCAGGTTATGAAAGGCTACTACAACCAGCCTGAAGAGACTGCCAAAGTTCTAAAAGACGGCTGGCTCAAAACAGGCGATATCGCAATTCAAATGAGGGATGGATTTTTTAAAATCGTTGATCGGAAAAAGGATATGATTTTAGTTTCGGGCTTCAATGTTTACCCCAATGAAGTCGAAGACGTGTTGGCAGGTCATGCAAAAATTCTCGAAGTCGCAGTCATTGGAGTTCCCGATGAGCACTCGGGAGAAGCAGTGAAAGCGTTCGTTGTGAAACGAGATGCCACATTGAGCGAGGCGGATGTGATTACCTTTGCTAAAAAATCTTTGACCAACTACAAAGTTCCAAAGTCAGTCGAGTTTCGTTCCGAGCTGCCAAAAACAAACGTCGGCAAGATTCTTCGCCGAGCTCTGCGCACGCCCGTTGGAAAATAATTTTTTGGCATCAACTGATCTGCTTCGGTTTCAATCCAATTCATAGAAAGGATTGAAACCTCATCTTTCAATTCAAGTTTTTAAGCTCCGGCGAAGCTCAAAATCACAAAAACAAAAAGACCAGTTAAGCTTTTTTACTCCAGCTTGCACACCAAGCTGTCGATTTGACTAGCTGGCCGTTGAAAAGTGTGCATTTTCCGACTTCTTGGCCATCCTTGTTTCCGGCTTTGGAATACAGCATGCAGGACTGGCAGTGCTGTTTTTCAAAGGGAACTCCCTGGCGAGGAATTTTTAGAGACGCATCTTTGATCTCTTCATGCTTGAAAGAATAGTTCACACTGGCGGCCATGCCTTCGCCCGGTTTGACCATTGGCAGATTGGCGTCTCCACCCGCGGCATCGCTTGGTGATTTTGTTCGGCGTCGCTCTTCGGCTAATAAAATATTGGGTGCGAGAAGTGCCATTCCGCTCACTCCCAGTGCCAATTTTATAAATCCGCGGCGGTTATCCAGTTGAGAAGTTAACTGAGAAGGTAACTGAGCAGTTAAATGAGCTTTCGATTCAGACATTGCTTTTCTCCTTGATGAGGATTGGATTCAACACCCAAAGCAAAAGAAAGTGAATTGAAAATTTATTGAGAAACGTCAGTATCGCTTCCAGTCAAATCGCAGGCTGAATGAAGATCTGAGTGGTGAACATGATGGGGATTTCGTGGTGGCGTCGGCCCGTCGTGAGCGCAGGTCTGACAAGCACGGCGGTTGAGGAGATGAGCTGTGATCAACATCACACTGCCAGCAATCATCAAAGCAGTTTCGTTGATTGGCCAAAGCAAGACGTGGGCCAAGTACGGCACACCTGCGACAATGAGCAAGCCCGGAATCCCAAGCACCAAAGCCCAAGGGGTCGCATGATGTCGATACCCCGACAAAAAGGCCAAAAATCCAACCGGCACAATAGCCAAAGCCAAAATCAAGTGAAACAGAGGATGAGAAATATAGTAGCGAGCTAGAAAAGGCAGAGACAAAATCACAAAGGGAGTCACCAAGCAGTGAACCGCACACAGGAAAGACAAGCTGATCCCCAACCGGTCCCAATTGATTTCATCAAGCCATTTCAACAAGGCAAACTCCAAGGCTAAACATCCGTCGACTTTTATCACCCCACAACTTCGACGAGTCAACGAGACCCTGGATAGAAACACATCCTGTGCCTCGGCCATTTCATTTTTTCCAAAGCCTTGCTAGATTGCGGCTAGGGAATTGATGAGGCCGAGGTGACAGGAGCGTGAGTTTCAATAGGACTGCCCGAGACGGCCTTGGAAAACTTTTTTCCAACCCAAAGTCGAAAGTCATCAATGAATCCAAACGCAGCCGGCACCACAAGCAAAGTCAGGAAAGTGGAGCTGATGAGCCCTCCGATGATGGCGACTCCCATGGAAGTTCGTTGAGCCGAGGCCTCATTTAAGCCAATGGCGATGGGAATTGTTCCGGCAATCAAAGCCAAGCTGGTCATTAAAATTGGGCGCAGCCGAGTCTTGCAAGCCCGAACCAAAGCCGTAGCGCGGTCCACGCCTTCCTCCATCAACACATGAGTGTAATCAACCAAGAGGATAGAGTTTTTTGCCACCACTCCTAGAAGCATGACAATTCCAATCATCGAAAACAAATCGATTGATTTGCCGGTGATCAAAAGAGCTCCAAAAGCCCCAGTCATTGCCAACGGCAGAGCCAACAAAATCGTCAGTGGAGTGATGAAACTTTCATACAATGAAGCAAGCACAAAGTAGATCAGCAAAATTCCAAGACCCATCGCCATCATCATGTTTTGGATCAGCACTTTGAAATCGTCAGCCTGACCGATAAATTCATAGGTCACGCCAGTTGGCATTTTTAGCT
>JAYTZS010000265.1:0-10533 GCA_043741885.1 Bdellovibrio sp.
TTGAAAATAGACAGCACAACAACACCTAAAAATATAAAATAAATTTTCTTTTGGTGAATCATGGGGTGACCTTCCCGAGCCAGGACATTTCTGGAGGATAGGAGCAAAAATTGAGCGCCTTAAAGGAGATCAGCGCATCCCTATCAGTCTCACTTTTTCCGATTAAAACAAAGTCAATGTCTCGAAATCCCTCTTCGTCCTTTACTCGCTGACACAAAGCTTTCAATTTATGAAAATAAACGTTTTGATCGCAGATCACTCGAACGCCAAACTGGCTCATATCCCATTGTAACTCGACTGTAGATGAAGAATACCGGATGTAAATTTTGTTCTCACAAACGGGTTTGCCGTCAAACATATTCAAAGCTAACAAACGTCCATCTCCAGTGATTGCTGATTGGGGAAAGAAGAAAGCTGGGTAAAGTTGCGCCAATGCAAATGCAAAAAGAGCAAGGCTTCCAGGAACCATAGTTGAATTCGAAGTTGAATTCGAAGTTGAATTCGATTTTGCGTTTTCAAGTTTTGAACTCTCTATTCTTTCTAGGACGAACAAAGACAGGAGACAAAACATCGTAAATGGAAAGTAAAAACCAATGATATGAAAGGAAAATAAATGAAACAAGACAAATTGAACGAAAACAGGCCAAAAAATCCACCTATGTCGACTTAAAAGGAGAGGAGAAAAGCAAAATTCCAAGACAATCACGTAAGCACAGGCCCACTCGAGGGCCTTGCCTTTGAGGATCGGATTTCCATAGATGGCAAGACCGTTCAGCCAATCAGGGCTGTAATGAACCAGCGCGGCTCCACAATAAAACGCAATCACAATCAATTTTACAAACAGAATTTTATTAGGAATAAAGAGATAAACCAAGGATGCGATAATGCACATGTAATGGTAGTTCCCCATGAGGCGATAATCATGAATCAAAATAAAAAATCTGAAGGCAGTTAAAAAAAGTAGTCCCCAATAGCTAGCGGCCGTTTTACGATAAACAAACCCTAAACAAATTAATAGGGAGATAGTCAAATATATTACTAGAAGCGACGAAATGTGATTCTCTAAAAAAGGTCGAATCCACTCACAATCTTGGTAAAATGACCAACATATCGTATCTTTTGAAAATACATTTTGATCCGAAAGGTTTCCCTTCCGCCAGAACAAGTAGGTTAGAAAATGAGTGCAACTTAAAAAGAAGCCGTAAATCCGGAGCGACCAAGAGGAATCGATTTCTTTCCATTGAAGTTTAAAAAAGTTTCTCAGCATTTTCAAGGTTTGACCATTCCTCTGCGATAGGCTTCATTTTCAGTAAACGGAAGCTTGGTTTCATCATCAAAAATTGCACCTTGAAGATTAGCGGAAGTGAAAATGGCATCCCGCAAGTCAGCTCCCGTAAAATTGACTTTTTTTAAACTAGCTTCGAACAAATCTGCTCCCATCATTTTAGCCTGTTGGAAATTGGCTCCATCCAAGATCGCAGATCTAGCTTTAGCTCCTGAAAAGTCAGCCCGAGAAGCCTCACTCATCTCAAAGTGTGATCCTTGCAAAAGAGCACCTCTAAATTTCGCGTTGACTATTCTCGCTGCTAAAAAATTTGAATTTTGCAGATTGGCTTGATTGAAATTGGTGTTTTCCAAAGAAGCACTTTGGAATTGAGCGGCAGTCAGATTGTGAAATGAAAAGTCTGAACCGTTGAGAATTTGACTTTTAAAATTGAGATTTGGTTGAAGTTGAGGGACATAGGAAGCTGCAAGGGCTGCACTAATAAGCAGCGAAATCCACGCCATCATACCGCCCTTTGAAAAATGAGATTATTCATTCACCGGCTATTCACCGCCGCCACCGTCGCCGCCACCACCACCGTCGCCGCCACCACCGCCACCGTCGGAGTCGCCGCCATCATACCCACCGTCGACTGGGCCAAAATATTCTCCGCCATCAGCAGGTGGATCGGCGGGGAAAGGTGCCCAAGGTACCATAAAAGGCCCTGGATCTGCGGCTACCGGCCCTGGATCTGCGGCTATTGGAAACAGTCCGATTGGAGCGACTGGCGGACCTATAGCCGCCACTGGCGCGCCACATGTTGGTGAAGCAATTTGGACTAGAGTAGTGCCGCAGGCTGCATCTATATGCATCAGATTGAAGCCTGAACAAAAATTAGAAACACAACACGCCTTAGGTAAACAGAATGGACTTCCATCCGATTTAATTCCAGCAAAATAATTATCTGAAGAGCAGACAGCATTGAAATAAATAGGCTTGCAAACCTTTTTCATAACCGAGTTGATTCCGACCACGACAGTTTGCACTTTTGCTAAGGTGTCGCTGGGACAATCTCCGTCTAGTTTAAGAGCACACTCTCCAGTTAAGGAATCAAAATTTCCGTTGATCGCCGCACATGCTGCCTCAAGCGAGTTTGCTGGAAAAGCTTGATTGAATTTTGACATTAGAACCGGACCAAACGTCGGAACTGGAACTGCGGGAGCGACTGCGACCACTTTAGTTTCAAATCGAATGATTGGACTTAGGCAAGGAGAACCTGAACAGACAGGATGCCAGGTCACTTGAATTGTATAAGGACAGTCAATGGAGCCGGGACCCGGACATCTTTGGCCCTTACTGTTCATTCCATCGATCGAAGGGTCGTAAAACACGTCCCCTTTCTGATCATAGATAACAAACGGTCCGCCCAAACCAAAGCAATCCGAACCACTTCTTAAACAACTGAGAGATATGTTAGATAATTGTGAAACTGTATTTGTCCACGCAGGAGAACTGTTGAGAGTTCCAAGAATTTCAGATTGAAAATTCTGAACTGCTCGAAATCCATCAATCTTACTCTTACTGGCTAGGATCGATTGCATCCCGCTTGTAAAAATCATGAATCCCATGACAGAAATTATGACGGCGACTAGGACCTCGATCAAAGTCATCCCTCTTTGATTTGAATTTTTCAAAAGTCACGTCCTTTATTCATTAGAATCTTGCGATTCTTTGGCATCATGAAAAGTTTTTTGCACGTCGAGGCCGATCACTTTGTGTCGGATTTTGAACTCGGTACCGAGCTGTGGAGTTGAGTTGCCCAATGAGACAATTCGGTACCAAATTTCGTGGGGAGCCACGCTGAAAATATGCCCCTTGCACAAACAATTAAATCTTGTTCCCAAGCTGTATTCGGCCGGAGTGATCTCATGCGGAACCACATGGAAATAAACTTGCTTTTCAGTTGTGTTTTCAACAACCAAGGCAAACCTATACAAATCCCGATCCGGAACAAAAAGTCGTGTGTCTTTAATTTTATTTGCCAAGATAGTGTTCACTTTGCTGTTCAACCGACCCATCGTACTACGTCCGGCTAAATTTGGATTCCTGATGTCATACATTTCGATTTGAAGTGGAAACTCTTCATAGTTCCACTCAATCTCAAATGTTGTTCCTCTTTTAGACGTCGCCACTGCCTTAGCGACCGGGTTGGCTGTTGGTTTAGTGACCGGAATGGCGGCTGGCTTAATTGCCGGGTTAGCAATTGGAATGGTTGTTGGCTTAGCTACTGGTTTAGGTACTGGTTTAGTGACCGGAATGGTGGCTGGCTTAGCAATTGGCTTTTTTTCTAAATTCGGCGCTGCAGAAAATGCAATCTCATTCCAGCTAAACAGACTGAAGATGAGTAGAATTCGATTCAAATGACGGAGCCTTGTGACTCTATTTCCCAGTGAAAACATGTGCGCTAAGGCCTTTCGCTTGGATTTCTTCTAAGCTCATACCAACAATTTTTAGATTTGAACGGACCGAATTTCCGCGAGCGTACTGCATCAAGGTGACTGATCCCACTCGAGTCCAGCGACTATGAGGTGGAACTTCAAATAGATGATTGTTGCAAAGACATTCCATGCCAAAGCCTAAGCTTGCTTGCTCAGGTGCAATCGTCGGAAAAACCGCGAAAAAATATTTGGGCTGCGCTGTCGGATTTTCTGCGACCATCAAAAAGGGCTGGGTCCCGCCTTTGTCCATTTTAAAACCGTCGCTGACGAGCACCATTTTAGACAAGGATTCCGAAAGGGGAGTAACCTTAGTTTCTCTAACATCAGGTATTTTTTCTATTGGTAATTTGAAAATCTTAAACACGAGATCTGTCTTTTCGGTTTGAAAAGCTACCGTTACTCTCATCGACTTTGCACTGGCGGCCATTAGACACACTGGCATTAGAAGTAGAACAGTTATCGGAAAAACCCGCGAAATTAAATGACTGCGCACGTTATCTGCCCTTCCTCATCAACACCAACCGTTTTCATATTGGGAGGGCAATCCTGTATGCCATAGGCAGGACTTTTTTTGCAATTGATCTCGCCATTGCTAAGCGTACCGTCCATCGAAGAGGCTGTTCCACAAGGCACTCCTGCAAATGGCAGAGTGCATTTTCCAGTGACTGGATTGAGTTTGCCTTTCATTGAATGGCAGGTTTCACCAACAGAACCAGCCTCTTTCCCTCGAGCAAAATCAATTTTAAAATTTTCAACTTGTATTGGTACATTCTCAGGATAAGAAAACAGCACCTTCGCCGTGACCCGAGGTACCTTAATAACACAAGAAGTGCAATCCACCACCCACTGAAACTCAAATCTCAATGGGCAGCTAGCATCTGGAGAACTGACATCGAAATTGTGACAAGGAACCCCATTTAGATCCAATCCAACTTTAGGATCTGAAGGGTCTGAAAGCCGAGTCCCAGCCGCATCAAACAGGGAAAAATCTGCCGAGATTGGTCCGCAACCTCCCGTTACCAAGCAAGGAAACCCTGCAGATGCATTGACTGCATTGTTAACAGTCTCGGTCCAGGAAGGATCGTGGCGAATGACTCCCATTAAAGATTGTTGAAGAATACCAATTCGATATTGTAAAAACTTTTGCTGTTCAGATTTGTAGATCTGATTCATGTATCCAGCCATCATAAAAAATCCACCACTAACCATTGCGATCGCAAATAAAGCAGTGATTAAGATGTTCCCTTTCGGGTTTGTTATGAACTTTTTCATTTGCAGACTCCTCCACAGACGGCTTTGCCGTTTGTATCAAATCCTTGTAAAAGTCCTCCTGGACAGCTCGACGCCAAAAGCTTGCCACAAGTGGGTGTACCGTCTTTTTTAAAGCCAACGACGTATTCCCCTGGCACGGGGCAAGTGCTCTCAAGCTTCAACTTGCAGTTTCCAGCGGTTCCAGTTCCGATCCCGGAAGTGTTGCAGACAATGTCTGATTTCTCAGTGGTCGGCAAAATCCATCGAAAGCGATAGAGTTCTGGGTTTGCTTGACTCTTTAGAGCATCTGCAATCAATAAATTTCCATTGAATTTTATATCTGGGCTGAAGCAAGCCCCCGTCGGTGGACAGACGGGTTCCCAGCTCAACTCAAACCTAAACGGACAATCCGTCGAAGTCGTCGAAAAAGAGCTGCATGGCTTTCCTGCGGCAGTAAATCCAGACGATGCGGTCGAATTGTCGATCAAAACATGTCCGCTAGAATCAGAGACACTCACAATCGGACCGCCTTTGCCTTGACAGTCCAAAGATGTGCCGCCGGCTCCGGCCGTCTTCGGAGCTAAACAGGCCATCGAAGGATTTGATGCCGAGAGAATTGTCGCATCCAGCACTGCTTTCTTTTTCAGATTTCCGATCACTTCCGAGCGAACTTGACTGAGCCAGAAAAAGCTTTCCACCTTCTTTTGACTTTTAACTTCCGAAATTAAAGTTACCGTCACTCCAGCTAAGACAAACACTGAAAGACTGGAAGCCACGATGATTTCGAGCAGTGTAGCTCCGCGCTGGTTATTCATAAATCCCACTTCCTCTTTACTTTACTAAAAGTCATAAATTCCAGGAAAGATGATGAAGATATTTTGTAAGCTTGCAATATTTTTAATATTGACCGACCCTGAATTGACCAACTAGTGCTAGGAGATACCTTAGCTAAAAAAAAAGCTGGTATAGGTATGATCAATAAAAAAATAATTCGAATCGCATTCATAATGAATTGGGGCCTTTTTTTTCGTGCTCCCCCTAGCTTAGCCGTTGGCATGGCCAAACTCAATTCGAATCAATTTCAGTCTCTAAATGAGTCGTTTGCTCGGGATCAGGCCCCTTCTAGCAAGACGTTGGTCTATGGAATTATCAACTTGCTCTGCCCCTGCTCTCGAGACAGCCTTCAGAGCTTTGAGAAAATACAAACTTATTTACCTAAAAATACTGAGCTGATCGTCATCGACATTGGCGCCAAATCAAAAAAAAGTTTTGATTTGTTCAAAAAAAATATCAGGCCTTCTTACTCTTTTTACTACGATCCCTCTCAAAAATCAGTCGCCTTTTTTCATGCCCAAGTCACTCCCAGTGCTTATATCGTTAAAGACAATCAATTGCTGTATCAGTCCGCTGTGATTGATCCATCCAAAGATCCTTCCCCTAATTATCTCGCAGAAGCTTTGCTGAAAATAAATCAACACAAAGTCCCCGCTTTCAATCAGGCATTCGGCTGCCAGATTGAGAAGTCATTTGAATAATCTAAAAAGAATTTTTATTTTGGTTTGTCTCCTGACGGTGTTTTTAGCAAATGGTCCTCAGTCGAAACAGCAAGATCCTGCCTGGTATCGATGGACGTGGGCCGGCTTCTCTCTGGTCGGACATTTGGCCGGTCTCAACAACCGATGGGAAAGGTTTCCCTATGCTCACCCAATGTACCACCGACTGATTTTTTTGGGTGATCGGCCAGATCAAAAAGATGTTTTCCTTCAGACTCCGAATCAAATCGAGCAGAATTTTTTTTGGAAATTTCTATTTAGCTTTCGCGAGGAGAAATTCTTATTGAATATCTTTGGAAAGCCTGCGCCGCTTGATGCTTATTTATTCAATCTCTGTCGAAATCAGGAAAACGGATTGCTGTTGCGCACGCGGGTTCAGCTAGAGCAATTCAAAATTCGCCCACGGATCGAAGCAAGAAAAACAGGCGAAGCTTTTCAACTGCTCGATCCCTATTTGATGAGGGAGACGGAGTGTACAAAATGATACGTTCTATCCAGCTCCACTTTGATTCTGTTTTTAGTCCAGATATTGAATCTCAAACTATGGTTAGGTTTCGAAAACTGACAGCCCTCTACTATCTAACGTATCTGATTGCCATTTTCCCGTCCTGGTTGCGGTTCTATGGAGTGAACCACGTCTCTACTGGTGCCATCGTTGATCCTTTCGAGATTTTTAGATATTTTCCCTTTCTGCCGTTTGAAATGTTTTGGATTTTGGGTTTTTTTCTGACTGCTTTTCACTGGAGTGGAAAGCAACCGCGAGCTTCCAGCATCTTGCTCTTTCTCTTTCATGCCTCTTTGCTGCACCGAAATCCATATGCATCTGGCAGCGAAGATCTAGTGATCCGGATGCTACTCTTTTACGGCTGTTTTTTTCCTTGGACTGGCGAAGGGCGCCTTGTTGGGTCTTGGGCCATTCGCTTGGCTCAGATCAACTTCACTTTGATTTATTTCTTTAGTGCTGCAAAAAGTCTAGTTTCTGACGGCAGCTGGCTGTCGGGCGAGTATATGTATTATGTTATGGTCAATCCGAATTGGAGTCGTTTAACCTCAGTCTTTTTTGCAGCGACTCCCGGCGTTTCCATATTTTTGACTTACTCGGTTGTTTTTTGTGAGTTGGTTTTGCCAATCTTGATTTGGCTGCCAAAGTATCGCTTCTTTGCTATCTGTGGGCTGATTTTTTTCCACACTTGCATGGCTCTCTTTCTCAACAATATGACTTTCTTTTCAATTGCGATGATTGTTGGCCTCACTTTGTTTTTTCGCGCGGAAGACTCGGTCCTGATTAGAAAGAGGATGTTTCTGATTTGAGGGGATCTTTTGTATATCTCCGGTTTTCGATCGAAGACAGATTGGTCTTCATAAGTCGCGAACCCAGTCAGTGGCGATACTAAGATGAGTGGCGCGACTTTACTTGAGCTTGAGAACAAGCCCAAGTTCCACGAGGGGTACCGGTCACCACATTTTCCTTAGGTCTGTGACTTCCGCTCTCCACTCGAAAGTCCCTTCAGGCGTTGTCAATCATTCAAGAGCATCCTCACCCACACTCTGTGGTAAAGGAGGATTGGGACCTCGATAATATACTTGGCTGATTGATAAACGCCAACAATTTTCGCAGGCTCGACCGACCATCCACCAGATGTCTGAATTCATTCACTGGCAATTTCAAAATCCTAAGAAGTTCTTGATAAGACTTTTCTTTCTCTTGGGTGTTCATCGATGAAATCTGAGATTTTAATTCTTCGCAGGCAACAGAATCGCCAATCAGAATCATTTTTGTAGGAGAAAGATGATTTGCATAAGTAATAACCGCGTATCTAATGACCCCAGGAAGCCTATAAAAAATCGCCGCCAGGCCGACTGCAAGAAACAAGACAATAAAAGCTGGCCGAATTTTCATCGTCATATGGGAGCCTCCAGTGTTATCTGATCGTATCTGATCGTATCTTTTGCTGAATCTAAAGGAAAGATACGATCGACCTGGACTTACATCCCGTTCGCTTGATCCTATCGTGATCTTTTGGTGGGTTGTATGCTCTCCTATTTCTGCTTCAAATTGCCATAGTACTTTTCAATCAATATTTTGCAATGGAACCGATGATGAAGAAATGGATTTTGCTTTTTTTTGTGTGCACCGGATCTTGGGCTCAGGCTCAGTGGAATTTTCGGCCGCAGCTGGGTTTGGGTTTCACTGATAACGCCAACTATGAAGATACGGATCGAGACTCAGATCTTTTTTGGTGGCTGCGAAGTTCTAACACGTTTGTCTCTGGAAACTCCCGTTGGAGTTTATGGCTGAATTATCGAAGCTACACGAAACAGAATCAAAACAATGTTTTGAGCTACCGCTTAGGGGACACTATGGGAATGGGCAATCGTTCGCTGGGGGATCTTGATTGGGACCTTGCTTTCGGAGGCCAGCAATACACTCAAGATGCGCCCGGAACCACGGAAACAAGCTTTAACAACAATTATCTCGAGACGTCTATCTTGAAAAACTGGCATATCACCAGTGATTTGGAAATGGCAATCGAGCCGCTATATCAGCTAAAAGTTTTTTCTCAGCTAGATGGCCGCACCGATCATACTTTTCTTTTGAACACAGCTTTAGATTGGAAATTTGCGCTTGAGCAGTCGCTCAATCCGTTTGCCGAAATCGGTTTTGTTTCTTCCAATCAGTCGGCCTATTCAAAAAATTATTTAGAGTTCGGAACTGACTGGCATTATTCGTCACAGTTTGATCTGAGCTACATTTTACATTTTGTGTCTAGGTATTCGTCATATCCGAATCGGAAGGTCTCAGATACAACAGTTGTCTCGAATAAGAGGGGGGCCTTGCGAAACCTATCTCAATCCGGGATCGAATCACAATCTTTGATTCAGATTCTTGGATCTGTTGTTAAGATGGTAGGCAAGACCGAGTTCAAGGCTTCGACCGGCCTGACTTCTCAAACCTCTCGCAGTGGCTATGAGAACTTCTCTGAAGTCGAAGTTCTGGCATCGGCACTAGTCCCACTTTAGTTTGAGCAACAGGCTTTAGAAGCAGCGAAAATTTAATAATTAAATAAGATGCAGTAAACTTTTTTAACCACAACAATCGTCATCAACAAGGAGTATTTATGAAAAAATGGATTTTACCAGCATTAACATTGGTTTTAATGGGAGCTCTGTCAACAGCACAGTCTGCACGAGCAGATGAAGATGTTCTAGCTGCCGAAGAGATTGCAGCACAACCGACAAAGGACCGACCCGAGTGGAATAACACTCTGAAAACTGAGTACAAGCTGACGGATGCGCAAATTAAAACAATGCAGGATAAGGGCTTAACCAATCCACAGATGGCCATGGCAGCGGCCTTGTCTGAGAAATCTGGAAAAACTTTAGATGAAGTTTTGAAAATGCGAACTGAAGATAAAATGGGTTGGGGGAAAATAGCTAAAGAACTAGGGGTTCCACCGCAAGAAATTGGCCAATCTGTGGCCAGAGCCCGCCACGAAATGCGCGCTGAAAAGCATGGTGACAAGTCAGCAGAAAAGGCAGCTGAAAGCGAAGATAACAAAAACGCCAAAGCGGATCACAGAGCTGAAAAAAGAGAAGATCGCCTGGCAAAGAAAGAAGCTAAGCGCGAGGAAAAAACTCACGGAAAGCACTAATATTTTTCTCTTTCAGTTGCATCGGCCTTCCTCAGTCGGCCTTTGCCTTCGCCCAGTCGAATGGTGTCACTGAAGGTCAATCCCATGATCGGCGATGAGTGTGGGTGCTGAGAATCGATGAACGGCTCGTCGCTTTCGTTTTTCTCGCCGATCTGTAAAAGTTCCGAGTAGCCATCTTTAGGCAAAGTCCACTTTTCAAGCGTTCCCATCAGATTGAGGAATGCCAATTGGAGTCAGCCATTTTCCGCCAGGCACAAGCAAGTGGAATAAAATTGAACATCGACTTTTTTCATTTATAAGTCAGAATTGGAAGG
>JAYTZS010000266.1:0-10458 GCA_043741885.1 Bdellovibrio sp.
ATCCATTGACCTCTGTCTAATTTTAAACAGATTTTATATTTTCAGCGCAAGGCCTCACGACTTTGGAGTTGGCTAAAATCGGCTAAGCAGCTACTCTCAAAAGATCATTTTGTGATTGCAAATGATGTGTAAAAAGCTTGCCAGGAGGATTGCATGCGTCCAGGAAGAGAAATTGATGCCCGAGTAGCCCAAGAGATTTTTGGCTACGAAGTCTTTGCTAAAAATAAGGTTTTGCACGAATCCACCGAAAAAGGACCGCGTCCTTTGAGAAATTATTCAAAAGAAATGGAATGGGCCTGGAAAGTTGCTGAGCAAATGCGAGTTTCCTTAGTACCAATTGAGGGTGGACAGTGGTTTGCATTCGCTGGACCCTCTCAAGGTTGGGAAAATCCTGAGGCGTTTCTTACCTACCTGCGAGCTGGTGATTTTTCAAAATGTGGAGCTTCGGTCAATACAGATCCTGCGGCAGCCATTTGCGAAGCAGCACTTGTGGCCAAACAAAAAATACAGATCGAAGTGTCCCGAGCCCAGTTGCATGTTTTGGAATCAAAAGAGAGTCCCGAGGCGGACTCTGAAAAGCCATCACTGCATTGAGGTTGATCTGATTCTTTTTTAATGCTGGTTTATAACAAGTATTTCTGTGCGTCGTTTTGTGTCATGGTGAAAGCATGAACTTAAACGAGTCCAAGATGCTTTTCATCGACTGCCAAACAACGGGGATGCAGCCGAGCGTGGGGTATCTTTTAGAAATTGCCTGGGGTTGGGGCCGCGCTCAAGACAAGGAATTGCAGTCTTTGACCTGTCGCCTCGTTCAACTTCCCCCGGGAGCAACAATTCCAGTCGCCGTCCAATCATTGACCGGAATCTTAGAGTCGGATCTTCAGGCAGCTGTTTCTCCGGCACAGGCTTATCAAGATTTTGTCAAAGACTTCGAGCGAGAAAATCAGAACTCAACTGCGATCATTCATTATGCTCAATTTGAAAAATCCTTCCTGAAGAATCTCTTTCTCCGCTTTTCCGGTACAGAGGACCTTCCTTTCGAAGTTCTCTGCTCTCAAGCTTTAGCGAAAAAAGTTTTTCCCCAGCTTCCAAGCCGGAACATTCGCGGTCTCGTGGGGCACTTTGGCTCGAGCCTCGGTGAATTGAAGCGCGCAGCTTCGCATGTTCAGGCAACCTTTATGATTTGGCAAGGGCTGGTCGCTCAACTCCAACTGCACGAACTAACCGAACTGGAGAGCTTAGCAAATTTTTTAAAAGCTCGTGCAGACAAGCCAAAAGACGCAAAGTCGGCTCGCTACCAATATAAAATCGATGAAAAGATCCGGCTCAGTTTGCCTCGAGGGCCGGGAATTTACAAAATGATCAATAAACAAAATGATATTTTGTACATCGGTAAAGCCACTTCTCTGAGAGACCGAGTGAACAGCTATTTTCGCGGCAAGAAGGGCCGAGACAAGCGCAAACTGGAAATGCTCGTTCAGGTTTGGGACCTTCAGTTCGTCGAAACGGAAACTGTTTTGCAAGCTGCTGTTCTGGAAAGCGATGAAATCAAGCGAGTCAATCCCCCTTACAATATCAGTTTGAAATCGGGCCGACGGACTTTGACTTTTTATTCCAAAGACTTTGCATTGCAAAGTGGAGCGCAAACTGAAGTTTGCCCCCTAGGCCCCTTTCGGCCGTACGGGAATCTCGAGCAGCTGAGGATCTTTGTTGAATCCGAAAAAATGGGCTTTCGCCTGCCCTTTTTTTATGACAGCATTTCAGATGATCTGACCATCAGTGGCTTCGAAATTTTCTGCCAAACATACAATCTGAAGTCAGAGGATTTTTCCAGTTTGCGAAGCTGCCTCGCCATCGGCCTTCGTCTTCAGAGGAAAATGAACAGTGATTTGGAAGTCGAGACGGAAAGCGAAGCACTGCTCAAGGAAGACTTTACAGCTGAGTCGGCTGAGGAAATAGAGATGGAATTAACACCGCAAGATGTGTCAGAAAAATTTGAGCGTTTGTTTTTGCGAGCAGCCTTCGAACTGCGAAAAAGCCGAATGCTCACTCGGCTGCTCAATTGTCAGATCAGTTGGGAAAGCGAAGTGGGTTGGAGGACTCTTACTGTTCATGCCGGAAAGATTCAGGGTTCTTGGAAGGGCCACCCGCCGAAGTGTCGCTGGGCTGGCCTTGGAATAGTCGATTACGACCGGATGTCTATTCTTTTGAGTGAGATTTTGAAGCGACGCTACCATCTGAAAGTTTTGTTCGAAGAGCCTCCTGCAGAGACTTCAGAAAATTTCCGCCCGGCTCCGACAGTAAAAAAGCTGGAAGAATCCGTTTGAGCGCAAAATATCCGACGGCTGAAAGTTCAGGATTCAACCCCGCTTTCCACACTCCTAAAGTCGCCAAGCCAGCTTTGAACAGACTGCTTTTTTGATCTTCAGTGCCTTCAAAGGACCGATCGAACATGCAATGAGCCATGCGATGGAGAAATTCCGAGACCACTCGGCTTGTTTCAAGCGCATGGATTTGACTCTCTTTGTCTTTGCTATTGAGCTGAGGATCGTTGCGAACAGTTTCGACTTGAATGGCCCAATCCATCAGAAGCTGGCGGTCCTGGGCTGGCATCGAGTCCAGTGCATTTTGCAACAGAGTTTTGGTTTTTTCTGACAGAGTTCGAATTTCGATTTCGCTGATCTTTTTCTGCAATTCCTTCATGTCGAGAAATTTTTCAAGTGCTGACATCATCTCACACCAACCGAATGTCAGAGTAGAGTGGAATATAGGACGAAGGATGAGAGCTCAGCATGCGACAGGCTCGAACACAGGAATAGCAAGCGGCGGCACAGCTCTTAAAATCTTCTCTGTTCTGAGAACTCTGATCTTCACAGAGCTCGGCACATTGAAGACAAAGATCAGCACATAGAAGACTCAAGCGAATATCTACATCTGATTTGAGCTGGAGCGCCTGTGCCGTCACCTGAGAAATCTTCGCGCACATTTCCAAAGTGCTGCGAAGAGATTCGAGGCTGCTACCAGAGTTAAGTTTAGAGGTAGGTTTCGAGTTAAGTTCAGAATTCAGGTTTGAGAGCAATTTTGAACACAATTCAAAGACTTGCCGACAGCTTTCGATGCAAACAGTGTTGTTGCGAATTTGGGACAGGTTTCGAGTCATAAATACCACCTTCATGGGATTTAACATCAGCCCTCTTCAATGAGGGCGTGTTTGCTACTTGCCACATATGCTAAGCAAAAAGAAGGCCGGGATATTCAGACGACTAGTGATGCTTTTTCATATGCTTGTGCATGCACTGACTCTGGTCTTTGTCACCTTCACAAGTTTTCATCATGTGATCACATTTGTCTTTTCCATGCATTCCGTTGCAAGCTTCAACCATTTTATCATGGTCATTCATGGTCGCATTCGCCTGGGGCGTGGCCCCAGAACTGGATGGGATATTGCTAGTAGGTTCGATAGCACTTGCTGAAATAGCAAACAGAACAGTCATACAAGTTGCAGTAATTACTTTCATAAATCCTCCTCTTGAAAATATAGAAAAAACAGCAGCACAAACGAGATCTTGCAAGAAGCGAACTCACAATAAAATAGACTGACCGTTTGAAAATGCCTCGAACTGATGATCTACAAGAGAAAATTTTTGCCGGGCGATTGCAAGCGCCTGAACAGGGTCCTCCATGCTTTCGTTGGTGAGCTGCCAAGTTCCCCAGTGAATTCCTAGGGAACGCAGACTTTGCAAGTCCAAATGGGCTTTCACTGCATCTTCGGGATTCATGTGCTGATCCTTCATAAACCACCGGGGCTCATAGGCGCCAATCGGCAAAAAACTTAATGTAGGAGTTCCAAGTAGTTGTTGAATCTGCTTGAAATGATTCGAGAAACCCGTATCGCCAGCGAAGAAAATCTGGTGCTTTGAATTGTCAATCCAAAATCCACCCCAAAGCGCCCGATTGCGATCGGCAGCACTGCGTGAAGACCAGTGCTGAGCCGGAGTTAAGCTTAGTTGCAAGCCACACTTGGAGGTCATCGTTTCAAACCAGGTCAGCTCTCGAAATTGACTGGAGCGAATCCCGGCCCTCGTTAAAATTTCTGAATTTCGGAGGGGCATAACAAACTCTGGATCAAATTTTCTCCACAGAAAACGAAGTGAGTCCAGATCCATATGATCATAGTGGTTGTGACTAATTAAAACTGTGTGGATGTGCGGTAGCTCTTGCAACTGCAGACCGGGTGGCTGATGTCGGGGCGGTCCCGCCCATTTCACAGGGCTGGTGCGCTGTGAGAAAACAGGATCGGTCAGAACATTGCCCTGAGGAAATTGCAAAAGGATGCTGGCGTGGTTTACCATAACACAATTGAGTTTTTCCGCCGTGAGATTTCGTTGCAGAGAAGGACGATGAGAATTTGTGACTGAGTGTGACCATTCGATTTTTTTTTCAAACAAAACCCACTTCAAAAGATCACTTGGTCCCTTTGGCCGGGTGCCAGAGGGGTTGTGAAATTTTCCATCTTTTTCAACAGGTTTTGACCAGTCCACAGACATGTTTGCCATCATGGTTGTCAGACCTCAGCGCAAGCAATAAAAATCATAAAAAAAGAGAGTCTGTGTTGCACAAACTCTCTTCTATTTAGTAGCAAGCTGATGATTTATGCAGCTAATTCAGGCTGCGGACTCATCAACTTCCTCTGGAGCCATCTTAAGAGGAGAGCTGAAGCCATGTTTGAGGTCATGTCGCTTCGAGGATCTTTTCTGTAATATTTTTCGCATCGCGTGCGAAGCATCAAGAACAGCCTCTCTGAAATCACCTGAAGCTTTGTGAACTTTCCAGACTTTTTTGGAACTCGCGCATTTCAATTGAATTTCGCACACAAAATGTGGTTTTCTCGCCTGGTTTCGATGCCGATCTTCATCCACCGTGACTCTAAGATGTACGTCATTCTCATTTTTAATATACTCGTTCACCACTTGCAAAGTGGACTCTCTTAAAAACTCATCCATGCTCTCGGTGTGAGTGAAACCTTTTGTGAGAAATTCTGTTTTCATCTGCTTCTCCCTTCGTCGTTGTAAAGCAAAGCTAAAAGCCCAGTCATGCCCCACGCATGTGGCTTTCACTTGGATTGATTTTCCTCCCACAAAATATTATTAGATATTCGATTCTATTGAACTTAGTATTGGCTTAAGCAATGACTTACTGGAGACTCAAAATACTGAGTTATTTTGGGCATTTAAATAAAACTCTTAACTGGGTCAAAAAGACCAATCGAAGTGCTTTTTAAAATAACGGTTAAAATACTGACTGAAAGGCCTAGTTTAATTCGGACCAATGGTCCTATGGCGCTGTCACGTTTGGAAGGGTTGCTGGCACACTTAGCAGACGACGACTTTTTTGATCCACTTGAAACGAAACTGGAGTCGCCTTTTTTCGGGACTGCTCACAGGCCTCATACAATTCATTGTGTTTCGAATCTTTGGGAATAATGTAACTTTCTTTTACATCTTTAAAAAACACTTCGGTTTCAGGGTTGCCTCTAATGATCCGCACCACCCCGGTGACGGTAGGAATTGAAATAGAAAGTGGAGCCGAAGCTGCAATAGCCGCTGGAGGTGCCGGTGCAGCGGGAGTGCTTGCCGAAGACTCCGCTGTTGCTGCTCCAAAGGCAAAGAAAGCGCAGAGAGTGATGACGGAGATAAAGCTAAGAAACACAGTGATGCTCAAGAGGATGCTAGAGTTTGAAATGCTTCGGCCGAATCTTGTATGCTTGCTCATGCTCTCAGAATCGCTGACATCGACGGCGTTTGTCACCTTCGCTGATTGACTCTGTGCTTGAAAAGATCGAAAAATCACCTATGCACATTCTTCATTTGCTATCGCAAACAGAGCTTACGGGCGCCGAAGTTTACGCCCAAGTCCTGATTGAGTCGCAAATCCAAAACGGATTTCAAGTTTCCGTGATCTCCGATCAAATTCATGTGCCTTTAAAAACAACCTGGACTTCGATGTCGATTTCGACCAACTCGTCTCTGATTCGAATGAAAAATATTTGGAAGCTAAGGCAGATTCTGCTGACAAAAAAGCTGGATGTCATTCATTGCCATTCTCGAGGGGCAGCTCGACATGCCTACTGGGCGCGCTTGGGACTCCCCGTCGCCATCGTGAGCACGTTGCATGGCAAACAGCATTTTTCTTGGTCCAAGCGACTTATGAATATTTATGGAGAACTGCAAATCGCCGTTTGTGAAAACATTCGCTTGGCTGTGACTGAAACTTTTAAAATGTCAGCCAGCCCTATTCGAGTCTTGCGAAATCCGATTGTCGCAAATGGCTTAGCAAAGCCTGTTGTTTCGCCGGAGCCCTACCACCTAGCTCTGATTGGTCGAAGCTCAGGCCCAAAAGGCGCAGGGATAGAAAAAATTTTAGAAAACTTAGTCGGAGCTTGGCTGCGGGACTTGCCACAGGTGCAGATTTCAATCATTGCTTCAAGCCCAGAAAAATTCTCCAAAAACTTTCAAGCAAATCTAAATCAACTGCAGACACAGTTTCCAAAAAGACTTCATCTCAAAGCAGGAATCCCCAACTTGGTCCAGCAGGTTGCTCGCTACTCGATGGTGATTGCTTCGGGAAGGATTGCGGCTGAGGCCCTTATGGCCCGCTGTTCGGTTTTGGCTATAGGTGAATTTGAAACTTTGGGTTTGGTGCGATTGAGCAATCTCAGTCATTGCTTGCAAAGCAATTTCGGAGACATCGGCTCCTTAGGTGTCGATCGACCGCCGAATCTGCCGCTGATCGATCGGACTGTGAAAGATTGGATTGAATCTTTAAATTTGTTGAGCGAGGCGGACAGCTTAGAGTTGGCTCGGAAAGTTCATCAGGCTTTCGATGCCAGTCGGATTTGCAAGGAAGTTCAAGACATTTACCGGGCTGCTATTTTTAAACGACATGTTCCGAAGTGGTTTCCGATCCTAATGTACCACAAAATTCCTCGGCAGGAACTCCAATCCCGTCACCGTATCTTTGTGCGGGTGAATCGGTTTAAGCAGCATCTGGATTTCTTTTCTTTCGCCCGATTTCAAACTTTGCATTTTCGAGAATTAGAACAATTTTGGAAGGGTGAGAAAAGTTATTCTCTCTTTCCCAAAAAACCATTGGTTCTGACCTTCGATGATGGATACGAAGACAATTTGACCGAGGCTCAGCCCCTTTTGCTCAAATACAAAATGAAAGCAAACTTGTTCATCTTAGGTAATCACTCTATAGTAGAGAATAGCTGGGACAGCGAACCTGGTGAAGCTGCCTCGACCCTGATGAATTTGCAGCAAAAAAGATTGTTGGATCTAAAAACTTGGGAAATTGGCAGCCATGGGTTCGATCATTTACGGCTCACCGAAGTGGACACTGAAGCAGCATTCAAAGAGCTCGCACAATCAAAACTTCAGTTGGAAAAAGATTTTTCCCAGCCAATTTGTTGTTTTGCTTACCCGTTTGGTTCTGTCAATGATGAGCTTCCTCATTTAGCTTTCAAAGCCGGATACACATTTGCTGTGAACACAGACCAGGGCGGAATGCATTTCGCTGACAACCCAAGGGGTCTATTTAGAGTCAATATTTTTCCTGAAGAAAATTGGTTTTCACTTTGGAAAAAAACTTCGTCTTGGTACCGAAAGTATTATTTCCGCAAGCGTGGAATCTAGCAAAGCTGAAGGCTATAACGAATTTCCCGGAATTGAGTGCGAATCCGCGGTCACAACCGTAGAGGCTGCTTGACCGGCTGTCTCTTCGACTTGAACCCGAACTTCACGGATCCCGTCGGTGTGAAAGCGCTGATAAATATCTTCTGCCAGGAGGCGAGACAGATTTTCAACCGAGGTGTTGGTGACCGCGAGGAGACAGACTTCATTTTTTGGAAACACATAAAATCGATCTCGAAAGCGGACTTCCAATGAGGGGGCCTTGTCCAAAATTTTCACTTCGGAGTTTTGCGCAGGGAGCAGCACCCGTTCGTCCCACTGATCCAGCCTGAGCTTGATCCACTTTTTGAAAATATTGAAATCAATAAAAAAACCACGCGCTGAGGCCTCTGCACTTTCAGGCACCGTCAAGTGAACTTGAACTTGATAATTATGACCGTGGAGTTTCTCGGCTGAAGTGGCATCGAAAATCAAAAAATGAGCCGATGAAAATTTAAAGTTTTGCTTATACAAATGCAGTGTCGTATTCACCATAAGCTAGAGGTTTATCATGAAATTTGAACTGAAACAGCAATTTCGAATTGAATCTGCGCGGTTTTTGCCGAACCTCCCAGACTCTCATCCCTGCCATCGAATGCATGGCCATAGCTTCTCCATCACTCTGCGCCTGATCGGTCCACTAGATCCAAAAGTTGGCTGGGTTCGCGACTATCACCAAATCGAGCTGCTGATGAAGCCATTGCTGGGTAAGTTGGACCACCACATTTTGAATGAAGTTCCAGGCCTCGAGAATCCAACTTCCGAGTTGCTCTGCAAATGGATTTATGAGCGAGCTAAAACAGATTTACCAGAGCTTTTGCAAGTCAGCGTCTCAGAGACGTTAACAACGGAATGCTCTTATCCAGTTATGTGAAGGTATGTGAAGGTCAAACTCAGTCAGCCAGTGAGCTAGTCCGTGATTTAGTCGTTGATTATGAAACTGAGGACAGGGAATCTCCGACTTTCAAGAATTGACCGAAGGAGCGAGATAAAAAATACTGACCAAAATAGACCTGAGTTTGTTTTTCATTTTCTTTGCGGCGGAATTGAGCCAGCACTTTGAGCGGCTCGCCACTCAGGACCTGCCCTGCCTGCGGATCGACCGTGATGATCCGACAACGGCTACAAGCTTTGGTAGCTTCAAAATCAACTAACGAATTTCCAAAATGGGTCCATTCGTCTTCGGCGAATGGTTGAGAGGTGCCTGAGAGCACAATGTTGGCGCGAAATCGATCTGCAGTGATGGGAGTGGTCAAGCGGCTATTCAAATTCTCCAAGCTTTCTTGGCTGATGACTAAATAAGGTTGTGTGTCGGTGAAACGGGTCTGAACACCAAGGCCTTTTCCTTTAATCAATGCTTCTCGCTCAGAGCGCTCATCATAAAAAACCAATTCGACCGGAGTCTTCAAAAAATCACTAGCCGCTTGAGAGATTTCCTTGGAGACCTGCCTCACGTCGATCACTTTGCCCCATACGGAAACAGTCTTTCTGACATTTTTTTTATCGTTCACCTTTGCTTCCGGAATTTCGAACCCCTGAGAATTGATTTGAAGTTTAAGTTTATTTTCCTCGATCACAGGCTGAATCAACGCCATCTGGCTCAGAGATCTCTGGGTAACAAACTTTCCGTCGGGATCCACAAACATCCACTGGCGGTCGCCGATCCACTGATCATTCACAGCCGCTTCAGGCCCGGCAGCACCTATGCGAAACTGTGATAGGGCAAGCGGAGCACAGGACTTAACGGGATAAATTGCCAGATCTTGAATTTTTAATGACTTCATTTTGCCTGCTGCCTTTTTTTTTCATTTTTACAGAAGCCTCAAAAATTATGAAACGGTGCTTTAAAGGAAACTCTCTCCCAGTTTCACTTTTTTATTTTTCCACTCGTCCCAATCTTCTTTTTGGGCTCGAATCGATTTCGGATAAATCATCACCACGGTGCTGCCCATGTGAAAAGCCCCAAGTTCGGTGCCCTTTTTAATTTCAATGGGTGTTTGGTAAGCTTTTCTCTTCACTGCGAGCTGATCCAACCCTTGACATTTCTTGTTCGTTACAATCTCTGAATCAAAAGACAAACGGATTTGCCCTACATTGGTGGCGCCAACAAAAATGAGCAAGCAGGTGCCCAGACGAGATTCAATTTCAAGCACCACCCTTTCGTTCACGGCAAAAAGGTTTTCGATATTTTCTGTGCTCCAAGAATTCACCGGCCATAGATGACCAGGGATATGGGTGGCTTTTCGGATGCGTCCGTCCACTGGTGAATGAACCCGGTGATAATCTGTCGGACACAAATAATAAGTCACATACAAGCCATCAGAAAAAGCTTTGGCTGCGCTCTCATCAGCAATCAATTTTGCTACGGAGTAAGTTTTGCCCTTGGCTTGAATGCAGTGGTCGGACTCTATGCGACCGATCTGAGAAATCAAACTATCGGCTGGATGAACCAAGGGTGAAAGTGCAATGGGTCGCACTCCCGGCTTCAATTGACGAACAAAAAAATCGCCAATGGATTTGTATTCGGAGGCTGGTTTTTCAGCTTCGGCAAAATCAATTTGATAAAATTTTCCAAAGGATTGAATCGTCCAGGCAGCGACGGGCCGGGGCAGTTGCAGGTGAACCATGCGACCAATCCAGTAGCTTATCCATTTTTTTGGCAAAACATGCATTATCCACATCATGTCAGGCATGTTAGCAGGCGAACGAGTGTTCAGGTACACTCCTG
>JAYTZS010000267.1:0-3767 GCA_043741885.1 Bdellovibrio sp.
CCGATTGCCAAAATCCAATAGTCCCCTCCAAATAGAAACTGCCAGCCAAAGAAATTCACAAAAGTAACTTTCAATTTAGAGTTTGAATTCCTATCGATAACTTTGGCCCTGCCGTTTGCGACACTCGGACGCCCACTGGCGGTATCGCACGTATTGACAACAGAAATGAGACCATCTTCCGTGGTATCATACATAGCCATCGTGTTACCAACGCATTGCTTTTGGAAGCTTTGTGGAATTGCAGCGATCTCGTACCATTTTCCAAGGTACTGCTGAAGATCAACCGAATCAACGGTTCTAACTGGCGGCGCTGGCTTCTGAGCCCCTGCCTGAGTTTGTATTGCAATTAGAAATCCGAATATTAAAATTATTTGATTCATTAAATTCTCCGAGGGTCGGTCACTGCTTCGGTCTTTAACCCATCTTTCGACATAGGTAAACATAATTAAATTAGCAAGTGTGGTGCCACTGCCTGTACAGTCACAGTTGATTTGAATGCATATATTTCTCGGCTATCACTGCATGAGAGCACAATTGAGTTTGGGGCCTGACTTTTTGACAGTCGTTTAATATCTTTTGTGCTCTGTCCATCAGTACGAATTTTGCCCGTTAAAAATCTCTAGTTTCCTGATTTAAGTTCTTTTATGGCCGAATCAGCGTCAATCGAAGCTGGAGCTTGATTCGTTTGATTTAAAATTTCTCTTGGCGAATAACTTCGATGTCACTGGCGTAAACAATCAGCGAATAATTCGCAAAATAGTTCTTTGCGACTTCATTCATAATTTCTTTTGCGAGATCTGCATCCGCAATGACTTCAATTTTCACTTTTTCATTTGGAACTTCGCCACTATTTTTTTCGCCTGAACCTTCGCCACGAACATCGCTGATCGTGAAGCCCGTGGCTCCGAGTGATCGAATTGTTGCGACCAATCTTGTCGAAAGTACGGGTTCGCAAATGATGGTAACAAGTTTAAAATTTAGATTTGCCATTTTCATCTCCTAGCTCTGAAGCCAAAGTGCAATTTGATAGTAAAGCGGAATTCCAACGATCAAGTTAAATGGGAATGTCACTGCCAGGCTGGCGGTCAAATAATACGCGGGATTTGCTTCTGGGAGTGTCATGCGTACCGCCGGAGGCGCTGCGATGTAGGAGGCACTGGCCGCCATTGTACCGAGCACCGTTGCGCCGCCTAGAGATAGCCCAGCCCAGTGGCCAAGCAGAACACCAAGCGAACCATGAAGGATGGGAAGCAGAATCCCTAAGCCTATCAGTCTGAAGCCGACCTTTCTCAAATCTTGAAATCTAGTTGCGGCAACGATCCCCATTTCAAGGATAAACAACACAAGCGCACCTTTGAAACCGGTTTCAAAGAACGGCTTAATCGGTTCATAGCCTTTTGCTCCCATCAGAAGTCCGACGACCAAGCCACCCACAAGTAAAATCATTGAACGTGCCGTCAGGATTTCATGCAGGATCGCACCTTTACTTTTGGACGGAACTTCTGAATGACCTGCTTGATGCTTCGCTCGTTTCAATGCGCCGATAGCTAGGGCGATATGAATGCCCGGGCTTTCGAGAAGCGTTAAAAGCGTCGGCATAAAACCTTCAGCGGCCGCACCCATATTTGCAGTGAATTGTTGTGCGGCAATGAAAGTCACTGCGGACACTGAACCGTAGTGTGCGGCCATGCCTGCAGCATCTACCGAGCTAAAACGTCCGAGCCGACGAAGCAGAAAATAGGCCGATACTGGCGTCAGGCAGCCAAGAAAGATCGTCGCAACCGCTGGCCACGCAATGGCATGAACCGAACTTTCAGAAAGTTCGACCCCACCTTTTAGTCCCAGCGCCAGTAAAAGGTAAATCGAAAGCGAAGAGTAAAGATCCTTAGGTAGTGTAAGTTCGCTTTGAATGAGTTTCGCAAAAATTCCTAGCGCAAACGCGAGGACAATGGGCGAAAGTAAGTTTGCTCGTAATATTTCAAATGTTGCCAATGGCGTTTCTCCGATCATTTAAGGGTTACAAAATTCACATTCAGAAGTGGCAATGGATCGTTTGCCGCCCGGTCTTTTTCTTTCTTCTGAAAATGCACAGCAAGCGCATTCAAATAAGACGGCCTTTGCGATCTGACTTGGCTCTCCGCAGCCTGAGCAATTTAGGCCTAGTATGCCTTTGGTGATTGAGAATCCTGGGTAAGAGCAGAACGGACAAAATGATTTAAGTTTTTCCAAAAGAACCTTGCCCGCTTCAAAGATCGCGCTTCTGCGATTTGAATTGTGGCAAGCACGAAGATCATTAGCGATGATCACGCGTCCAGTTGCCGATGAAGAGGAGCAATCAATTATCGCCTGTGGGCCAAAACTGCCCTCACTTGTAAAAGTCTCGAATCGGTCCGGATCGATATCAGCACTTAGACGGCGCATACCAGTGTCACTCAAAAGTGGTCCAAGGGTTTCTTCTTTTCTGTGCTTTGTCGCAAACAAGTCCACTTCACCTCTGAAAGAGTGCTCCTTTGGGTTTGGTTTTACTATTGAGTCGTCTTGCATACACTTGCCTCTTGAAACCTATTATCGAAAATAATTATCATTTTGTGAAATATATAAAACTTGCAAAAGTCATCTCTATTTTAGATATTAGGTTTTATGGAATGGCTTAACTATCATCACCTTTATTATTTTTGGATGGTCTGCAAACAAGGCGGTTTCTCTAAGGCCGCAGTGAAGCTGCGAATTGCTCAGTCAGCCGTAAGTCTTCAAGTTTCAAAACTTGAAGACCATCTTGGCGAAAAGCTCATGGAGCGCGGGCCCAGAGGTTTCAAACTGACCGAAGCTGGCCAGGTTACGCTAGCGCAGTGTGAAGAAATCTTTCGCCAAGGAAATGATCTGCTTCAATATTTTAGGTCCGGAAAAATGAAGTCGAGTTTTCGCGTAGGTGCACTTGGCGGGCTTTCAAAAAACCTTCAGCTGAAAATTCTCAGTCATATGATCGAAGATTCTAAAACTGAATTATCGCTCGAAGTCGGTGACGCAGCAGTTTTGATAGATCGTTTGGTCAATTACAAACTTGATGCGGTCCTTTCCGACGCTCCTATTCCATCTTCAGAGGCAGAGCCTCTTGCCCAAACCGAGATCGCTTCCGAGACGGTTTGTCTGATTAGCCGACGAAAGCCGAAGAAATTAGATTCTGAGAATTTATCAGCGCTACTTGCTAAAGGTCTTTACATGCCGGCGCAAAGTAGCCCCATCACATCGGCCCTCTTAGATTTTGTTTCTGCACAGATAAAAGCTCCCTACATCAGAGGCTTTATTGACGACATCGCATTTTTGCGCTTACTTGCTCTTGAAACCGATTCGATTATTGCGATACCGAAGATCGGTGTTCGGCGTGAACTTGAGGCAGGGGAACTGCATATCGTTCATGAATTCAAAAAAATTAAGCAGAGCTATTTTTTGGTCTACCGCCAAAAGGGAAAGCGCCACCCGATGCTCAATCAGCTTTTGAAAGCGTAACCTAAGCAGTGGATTTTTCTGTTTCATCGTCAAGAATGGTGGCTCCGGTACGACTTGAACGTACGACCCTCTCCTTAGAAGGGAGATGCTCTATCCAACTGAGCTACGGAACCTTTTTTTGAATTGCAGTTAAAGTAGCAAAGACATTTGTTTTTGTTAAGAGCTTTTCAGCATGCGCTGCTGTATAAAAGAGCAGAGAGAAACTCCACAGAGAATCACGCACCAGACGACCAGAAGCCAAAGTAAAAAAATGGGAAACG
>JAYTZS010000268.1:0-3764 GCA_043741885.1 Bdellovibrio sp.
GCAAAGTTCAATATTTTGAGCGCGTTGAAACTAAGAATCACCGCGAATTTATCAATGCACATAACAACTGTGTACTGTGCTCCAGTGTCCTCGAGCTGAGACACATGATGGCTGCCGATATCGGCGAAATCAAAGAAGAAGCTTACTGTCCCCATTGTGATATGCGAACTCGGGCAAAGAATTACACATTAAATTGAGTACAAATTGAGTCTCACAGCTTCAGTCGTGTCAGAATCTTGATCCTATACCGTCAATTTTTCGCAGATCAGAAAAAAAACTTCCAAAAGGATGGGCATCAGCTATTCCTGAAAAGGACTGTTTGATTCCAAATGGAAGCGCTTCCTCTGGCGAGAGCCATCGGTTTCCACAGATTCGACTGACTTCCAATTTCGCAGCAAATTTCTGAATTTTTTCCTCAGGCCCAAAGACCTGCGCGATCATTCCAAAATAAGACGTGTTGGCCCACTTAAACATATCGTGCACATACTTCACTGGTGAAATAAGCACTACAGGTGCAGATAGGCAATCCTGTTGCAACACCGAACAGTGGCTCATGTCTTGAACAACAAGCGGCCGAACATGCAGAGCCGGATTCTGCGCTGAGGGAGTGAGAACTGATATATTTTGAATGGTTCCTCCCGAAAGGATTTTGCCATTCTCAGATCGAACCGTCTGCCAGAGCTGTTCTATTCGAATTTTTTCTGAGGGTGGGAGTGGTCCAAAGCTTTGAGCATCTAACTCACTGGTAGCAAAACTTCGTTGTTCAAGGAGACCGAGGAATTCGCGTTGGAAGGCTTCGACTTGAGATTCGATAACCAAAATATTTGAAATATTTCCGTGCAATTGCCCCATCCCTGTAAAACAACTCTGAAGCAAAGCTTCTGAAGCTTCAGATAAATTGCAGTCATTCAGAATCAGGGCCGAGTTATGGTAACCCGATGTTACCTGGAGCTTCTTCCAAGACCCCGCACTTAACCGCAGAACCTTTTCAGAGTCTGCCTTCAGCCCCATGGAACACACTCCAGAAATCGATGGGTGCGCACAGAGAATTTGCAAAAGATTCTCATCGTTAAAATCCGAATGAAAGACTTGCAGTAAGTTTTCGGGCAAAGCTGCACAGACTTTTCGCATCCAATGGCCAGCAAAACTGCTCTGTATAGAAGTGGCGATCAAAGCTGAATTTCCAGCCATTAAAGAAGCTGAAACTCTTTCCGCCAAGAAACGAAAAGTTGATTGCTCCGGGGCTAGAAAGCTAATCAAGCCCGTCGGTTTTGGGATAGACCCAGGAGGCACCTCGGCTGCCGCTGCACGTTCAAAAGCGCGTGCCGCGGGTTCAACTTCATTTTTGATTTGAAAGGCTATCGATAGTCCATGAGTTCGTGCCAGATCCTGAGCAATCTCAAGTTTGTGAATTTCAATTTCACGGGAAATTTGAATAAGTGCGGCTGACCGATCAACAAGATTCAGTTCTGACCATGTTGCTTGAGATTTTTTTGTGAGTTGCAAAGTGCGAACAAAATCCATAGCGTTTGAAGTCGAAACTTCTCCGAGGATTTGCCCATTGAATAAATTAAAAACTGGATTCATTTCTGACAGTAAATTCATGCCCGAGAGTAAAACTGATTTGGCATTGGGACAAGAGAGAAAGAAGAATTAGGAGGGCGGTGCAGACCATCTGCAACCGCCCGATGTTTTCAGGCGGAAAACGACTGCTAAGGAGCAGCCACCTCCGCCTTGGTCATTTCAGATGAATTAATCACCAAGCACCACCCCCTTCCGAGCTATGAGAATAGCTTGATCTAAGAATAACTCATTTCTCTCAATTCCCAAAGAAAATTTGTCTTCAAGTGTTGTGCATCAGTTTGATAGAAGACATAAAAATTATCGATAGAGCTTCAATAAAAATGTGCCACGAATCATAGTCAGATTTTCGCATTTGAGCTGACCTCGAATCAATGTTTTAAGCTCCCTAAGAACATCCAATCCATGGTCTTCCAATGTTCTCAAAAGGAGATAGGCCCGGCCCTGCTCTGCTAAACAGTTGAGCAAAGCCTGAATCAAATTCTCAAATGTAGAATCGATAAAAAATCGACAACGATTTTTAAACTGAGAAGGCGAAAGCTTTCCTTGCTGCAGCTGAAAGTAGGGTGGATTGCAGACAATTACATCGTATTGTCTTTTGAACTGGGGCTGTTTTAGCTCGTCATAATTCATTTTTGAAAACCGAAAAGTTCCTGCATTTAAAACCATTTTACGATTGGCTTCAAAGTGAGCTTGATAGCAACTTTGAACTTCAACAAAATCAATCTGCCTCAGTTGTGGAAGATGGAAATTCAGGTCAAAACCAATCACTCCACAGCCAGCACAAAGATCTAAGATTTTCCAATCTGATCTTATTTCTACTTCAGTGTCGGCTAAGTCATTGGCCACTTCCCAAGCCATTTCAATCGAATCAATTGAGAAATGATAATCAACGGGTTGCGAGTATTTGTAGGTAAAGGGAATGAGCGGATTTCGCTGCATAAATTTAAAGATGCTCGAGAATTATTTTCTGGATGTGTTTCATTTCTTGGTCTGATCTTATCTGTGCTTTGGAAAAAGACAGGTCTGCCATGCTCCAAGCTGGAATCAAGTGAAGATGATAGTGAGGAACTTCAAAGCCAATTGCGGCTGTCAGAACTCGAGGGCAACCCGTAGCAACTTGAATGGCCTTTGCCAATTTTTGAGAATTGCGCGCCACTTGCAAGTAGGCCTCTGAAGGAACTTCAAACCAATGATTGACTTCAACTTTTGGAATAACCAGTGAGTGTCCTAAATGAATCGGCTCAATCGTCAAAATCGAGATTGTCAATTCGTCCTCATGCAAGCGATAAGCCGGAATTTCTCCCTGGATAATCTTGGTAAAAACCGATGCCATCTTATTTTTCCTTTAAATGTTTTTTAAAAGATGATTGTAGACTTCTTCTTTGTTGACGAAAGTAACGCCGAATCCGTGGGCGCCTGTCTCATTGATCTTGGACCAAACCACTTTCACATCGAAGGTGTAAAGTTTAGTTTGCTCACTTGGCAAAACAGTGACCTTAGCGAAATCACCTGGCTTAAGATCCCAAAGCAGTTCCGTACTTTCGAAGTAAGCACCACTCATCGATAGGTTCTTCATATTGGCTTTTGAGATACCCATTTGAAAATCAGAGCTGATCTCAATCGCTTGTTCCGTTTGGTAGCGCGGGTGAACTTGTCGCTTGTTCTGTTTGTAATCTTGAAGAAGATCCACAACTGCCCGGAACAAGGTAAAAGCTTCGACTGGAGATTTCAGCATCCGGACTTTCGAAAACTGCAGGCTCAATTGCATCAAAGGTGCCGAAATTGTAGAGCATAAACAAATCAGTGGCTGAGTGCCGGGGACATCTTTTCGTAGTTTAGTTAAAAAATATCCCTGCAAAAAATCATCTTCTGGCAGAGATAAAATTAAAAGATCTGGTGCTTGGCTGGTCCAGAAGGCAGCATCTTGACCGAAAGAGCCCGACGCGTGAACCGAGAACTGTTGCGCATCATGAAGACGGCTCATCTCTTCAATTTTCGCCTGCTCGTCTCTCGAGGTGCTAATGATCAGCACACTTTTCAACGATTTGCCGACCATTTCAATCCGGTTTTTCCAACCCATTGCCCGCGAGGCCGGTAAATTCGGTTGTTTTCGTATTGTTCCATCGAATGAGCAATCCATCCAGCAATTCGCGACACCGCAAAAATCGGAGTGTAAATAT
>JAYTZS010000269.1:0-10398 GCA_043741885.1 Bdellovibrio sp.
TTTTACTGCCTTATGAAAATCGATTACGGATTTACTCAGACTGAATTTGGCCTTGTTTTTCTGGCCTTTGAAGATTCCCGAATTTGTCAGATTTCGTTCTCCAAAAAGAAAGCGGTGTTGGTCGAAAAACTCAAGATCAAGTGGCCCCGGGCGCAGTTTCAACTGCAAAGCACCCAGTGGATTTTCAATCATTGGCAAAAAATAAGAAAACTAATTCGCAGCGAAGCTCAGAAAAAGCGGCTGATCCTCGGTTTAAGCAAAGGAACTGAGTTTCAGAAAAAAGTCTGGTTGGCCTTGTTACAAATTCCAAAAGGCAAAACAAGTTTTTATAGTGAGATTGCCGAAAAGATTAATTCGCCGAACGCTGTCCGAGCTGTTGGCACTGCCGTTGGCGCAAATCCCTTAGGCTTCCTCATTCCCTGTCACCGCGTTCTTCCAAAATCTGGAGGTCTGGGTGGTTTTGCATGGGGAGTGGACTTGAAGCAAAGGATGCTAGAATCGGAGCAAGCGTTTCCAAGAGCAGAAAATAAAAAACCAGCCCGTTGAGGCTGGTTTTTTTAAGCTGGTATTTCAAGCTTGTTGTGTTGACTTGACAACTTTTCGAACCAAAAAGCTGCGAACAACTTTTTAGTCCATTGTATGGGCTTGTATGAAAGTCAGAGAACGATTTAGTATCGTCCGCCGCCGCCACCACCACCACGTCCGCCACCGCCGCCGCCACCGCGTCCGCCACCACCACCGTAGCCGCCGCCGCCACCACCACCACCGCCGCCGCCGCGATTTTCGCGAGGAGCCATTGGTTTAGCTTCGTTCACAGTCATTGGACGACCTTCCCAGTCAGCGCCGTCGAATTTGCTGATTGCAGATTTAGCTTCTTCAGGAGTCGCCATTTCAACAAAGGCAAAACCTTTGCTGCGACCTGAATCGCGATCCATGATGATTTTCGCGGATTGAACTGTTCCGCACTCAGAGAATGCGTCAACAAGAGCTTGCTCTGTTGCGGAATAAGGCAAGTTGCCTACGTATAGTTTACTCATTTGAACCTCCAAAGGCCCGAGAGCTTTTTCAGAGATCAGAGCACTATGCCGCCAAAACTCGAAACAAGCGTTAAACATTGGCCATAGTCATACACTAGTTTTTTTAATGGAACCAGCGGGATTTTTGTATCGACACGGTGGATTTAAAAATTTCTTCGGCCGTGGCCTCCCGAGCATCGATCGTTTCAATCTCAAAAACCAAGTCCTGACCGGCTAGTGGATGATTTCCATCCAAAGTCACGGAATCAGTTGAGATTTCCATCACTCGGTAATGCGAACTACTGCCATTTTTGACATACACAATGGCTTCGCCAGCCCGCAATGAACCGGAGGTCGATAGCTCCTCAAGGGGTCGTACAATAACTAGTTGGGGATTGTAAAAACCATAGGCCTCTTCTGCTTTAAGGCAAACTTTGCGCCTTTCGCCCTTTTGCAGATCCTGTAAACCATCCGACAGAGCTTGCAAAACTTGCGGCGATTCGGAGTTTCCAGCAGTCAAAACATTTTGATTGAAGGTGGAGCTGATAACTTGACCAAGATTGTTTTTCAGGACGCAGTTAAAAGAAACGACTTGAATAGCCATGCTCATCTCCTTGTGGTGAAAGCTCAATTGTGAGTCTCTAAAAATCAAAGGACCATAAAGAAGTCTGAAATTCTTGAAAGCTATACTTGAACTTGAACTTGTATCCTAAACTTGAAACCTGAGAACGGCTCGACTCGTACAGAACGCACGGAAGGAACTAGATAACCTAAGGATAGGGCCAGGTTCGCAGGATTGCAAGTGGGGTTTGACAAAACAGGGCCTTCTGCTGCCGGAAGGCATTAGGTCGCCTTGGGATCTCAAAAACACGCCTTGCTGGGGGCTCCTATTGCGGTCAAATACAGCTGTGTCTGGCGGAATGACCCAAATTAGAGAGATAAGTTCTAGCTCAGCAGACTTTTTTTGCCTTCCCTTTCGCTTTGCAAATGGCAAAGAAGACAATTTGGCGTGCCAGAATTAGCGACGCGAGATAGATTTGATTATGTCAAAAACAAGCAAAATCCCCACTGTCAGCCACGATTCCGCGACTCCCGCCAACCTGGTTTCCTTTATGCTCCAAAATTGGCAGGCAAAAAAAATAAAACTGCCAAAAGCTTTGAAAAATCTGAAGCAAATCGAGCAAAGACGGAGTCGCTTGTCGCAGCTTTTTCCTCAGGACTGTCTGGTGATTCCAACCGGACATTTAAAAGTTCGAGCGAATGACACGTTTTATAGCTTCCGCCCACATTCCGATTTTTATTATCTCACGGGCAATTTAGAACCCGACTGTGTTCTGTTGATGATTCCGAATGGGAAAAATCATGACCTCGTTTTGTTTGCTGAGCCGAATCCTGGCAAAACAGATTCTACTTTTTTTACTGACCGGGTGAAGGGTGAATTGTGGGAAGGAGCTCGAATGGGGCTGCCTGAAAGTGCAGCCCTTTATGGAATTCCTAACACTTGCAGCCTCGTCCAATTGGAGACAGATGTGATCGCTGCAATTCAAAAAGCCGGTGGCCAGTTTCGCTTGCTACGCTCAGTTTCGCCGCCACTGGAAAAAATCCTGTCGGCTCCGACTGCCGACCAGCTTGAAAAAGATCGCGCGCTCGCAGCAGCCCTATCAGAAATGCGCTTGATCAAAGATTCGGGCGAAATCAAACTGCTGGCGGAGGCGGTTGATGCCACCCAACGTGGTTTTGAAGATGTGATTTTACGAATGAAGAAAGCCAACAGCGAAAGAGAGCTGGAGGGAGTGTTCTTTACTCGGGCCCGAATGGAAGGAAATGATGTGGGTTATGGCTCGATTGTGGCTTCGGGATGCAATGCTTGCACTTTGCACTGGAAAAAGAACAACAGTGACCTTCAGGCTGGCGATCTCCTCCTACTTGATGCCGGAATCGAAGGCCATTCTCTTTACACCGCAGACATCACGCGGACTCTGCCGCTGTCAGGAAAATTTTCTCATGAACAAAAAATTATTTATGAACTTGTTTTAGCGGCGCAAAAGGCAGCTCACAAAGCGGTGCAGCCAGGTAATGATTTTATGGAACCGAATCGAAAGGCCATGGAAGTCCTTGCCGCCGGACTGGTAAAAATGGGAATTCTGACTTGCACCCTGGAGGAAGCGCTTCAGGAAGAAAATCAGTTTTACAAACGTTATACTTTGCACAATGTCAGTCATATGCTTGGCTTGGATGTTCATGACTGTGCCCAGGCGAGGGCTGAAACTTATAAATTTGGAAAACTGGAGCCAGGGATGGTTTTGACAATTGAGCCCGGTCTCTATTTCCAACCCGATGATTTGACTGTTCCGGTTCGATTTCGTGGCATCGGCGTGCGTATCGAAGATGATGTGGTTGTTACTGCCAAGGGCAGCCGAAATTTATCGCAGAACATTCCCACGGAAGTGAAAGATATCGAAAGTTGGATTCAAAGCGTGTGGAAAAGAAATAGCCTTTATTTGAGTGCCAGATCACTATGACGATTTACTTAAACGGAACATCGAGTTCTGGAAAATCCTCGATTGCAAAAGAGCTCCAGAAGCTTAGGTCTGAGCCGCTATTTTACTTCTCGATAGACACACTTCTTTACTCACTGGCAGAAGAAGACCTCAAAGCGATCATGGGCAAACGCCCTTATAGGCAAACCCTGAATTGGGAATCTATCTTTGAGGGATATTTTGCGAGTGTCGCGGCACTTGTAAATACTGGAAATAACGTGATTGTGGATTGCCCCATTTACTCTGCCGGATTGGCCAGATTCTTCGAAAAATATTTAGGACCGGTAGAGGAAAAAATCGTGGTCAAAATTGATTGTCCTCTGGCTATTTTGGAAGATCGAGAGAAAGCTAGGGGCGATCGTGTTCTTGGCGTTGCAAAGTCACAGTTTGACGGAATTCATCGGTTTCTCAACTATGATCTTGATGTAGATACCTCGAAAGAAAAAACCTTAGAAATTGCTTCGTTGATTTCTAAAACGATGACTGCATCAATATGAACAAGCATCGACTGAATGCCTAGCCGTGACTCATTCCCAGCGTTTCAACTTGGTAAAGTGATCGCGTCCACAAACGATCGCCTCATCCAAATGGTGGTTCTGAATGGATCCGCTGAATTCGAGATCTGCAAAAGTTCGGGCCAATCTTAGAATCGCCAGTTTGCGCCGATAGGATGCATTCTCGTCCAATTCTGCCAGCCTTTTTGCGGAGGGACTCAGTGCTGAATGGAGCGCTGAAAAAGTTTTTCTTGAATTGACGGGGCCGGGCGATGCGGCTTGTGAAAACTCCTGAACTTTTTGAATGCTAAGGAGCAAATCCGAGCCTTTTATTTCCAAGGCTCCGATTTTCTCTGTGAAATGGATCATTTCAAAACGATCGACAAGCGGACCCGACAGGCGTGGTGAATAGCTTTTGCAACGAGTTGCCGAAAGGGAGCAAAAACGCTCTTTCGAACGCAGGGGTGTCCAATCACCGCAGGGACATAGGTTTGTGGTTGCTAGAATTTGTGCTTGGGCTGGGTACTCCTTCAGCAATCCATTTCGGTACACCCGCATTTTTCCTTCTTCAAATGGCTCTCTGAGAGCTTCTTGCACTGTCGAAGAAAACTCTAACAACTCGTCTAAAATGAGAATTCCACCATGGGCTCGTGAAATTTCACCAGCGAAGGGCACATGTCCCCCACCAATCATCGCCATGATCGGCGTCGAATGATGAGGTTTCACCAGGGGTCTCCATCTCAGGTGCTCACCGAATGCGGAGTGAATTCTGCGCAACATTTGGAATTCTTCGAAGCTTGATTCGCGCAAAAATCCAAGCGCTGCTTTGGCGACAGTTGTCTTTCCGCTGCCGGCAGGCCCAGCTAGGAGAGCTGAATGCTCACCGACTGCTAGGATTTTCAACAAGTGCGCTTGGGCTTTTGAGAACTCACCTTCAATCAAATCCATCGGCCGCTCGGGGAAAGCTTCTCGGACCTGCGCTTGAATTTCAGTGGGGTTTTCCAAATGTTGGAGGGTGGGGGCGACCTGACGCCGAAAGGGCCCCGGATTCTCTGAGGCCGCAGGACCAGTGAGCACAATGCTATGAGGCCGCTCCAGTGTCGCCAGGTCATCGGGCTCTAGAACTTCGCCGGATAAACTGAGCTCTCCATAAACAAAAAAATCAGAGCTAGGCAAGGGAGCTTTCAGTTGCCCGGTCTCCCAAAGATAAGCCGCAGCCACCGCGAGCTCAAGGCCTCGTGAAGTTTTCTTGAGATGGCTAGGTCGCAAGTTGACTAGAATTTGTTGCGAAATTGGGAATCGAAAACCGCAGTGTTTGATGGCGCTTTTGATACGAAAGGCACTCTCTTTTAAATTCTGGTCCGGCAGCCCCAAAAATTGAATTCCTGGAAGCCCCGGCCACAAGGCCAATTCGACTTCGATCGGGAGGAGCTTGTTTTTATCTTGTATGAGCGATTGCACTTTGATCATGCAAAGTCGAAGTGCAATTTTCAGGAGGCTGTGGCTTGTCTAAAATTAAGCGTGTGTGTAAGGCGCAGACGAGTCTCGGACAAACTGATTGAGCTTCTATTCGAGTTTCTATTTGAGTTTTGCCTAATCCAGATCCTTGAGGTGTGACAAGGGGTGATGCTCATCGACAGTGTTGACCAGATTTTGAGTCGTGACACTCGTGTAAATCTGAGTCGTCTGAATGCTCGAGTGCCCCAGCAAAACCTGGATGCTTCGCAGATCAGCTCCACTTTCCAGAAGGGCTGTTGCACAACCGTGGCGAAAACGGTGCGGTCCCACCGGCTCATCAAAGCCAGCTTTAACTGACCACGCCGCCAACCAGCGCCAGATATCCACTCGCGACGGTCGGTGACCTCGGTCGTTGATCAGCAATGTGCTGCTTTTTTCTTTGAGGAGCAAAGTGCGTGAATTTTTTAAATAATCATTCAGCCGAAGTGCCAATTGATCCGTCATTGGCACCAAACGCTCTTTATTTCCTTTGCCAAGGATTTTCAGCCAACGATCGGTCTCGTTGTAATCTTCTAAATTCAGGGAAATCAATTCGCTGACTCGACAGCCCAGTCCAAATAGCAATAGCAAGGTCAGCTGGTTCCGCTCGGCTTTTGCTGGGTCTTCAACGAAAGCCGCCAAATACAAGCGTTCGAATTCTGCCAAGCTCAGGGCTTTGGGCAATCCTACTTTGACTTTGGGTGGACGTAGCTCCCGAAGCTCAGGCGCCTTCATGCCCCGGCTTTCGCAAAATTTAAAATAAGTTCGTAATGAGGAGATCACGCGGGCCTGAGATCTTGGCGAGAGATCATGTTGCTTCATGTACTCGTAAAAACCTGAAACTGTTTTTTCTTTTTCTCGATAATGAGTGAAGAGCTCGAGATCCCGGCGGTAAGCCATCACAGTGTTCTGCGAGCGCCCGCGCACATGTTGGAGATCATCAAAAAAATCGACCCAGAAAGGCAGTACTTCCATCGCCTCTCAGAAGACTCAAAAAATGAATTCTTGGCAAGAGTTTATTTTTTGAGGTTTTGAGATAGCCGATGGATGAATAAATTTTCTGAGCTCAGTAAGAGGTGACCTCACCGCAAGGCTGCCCGTTGACAATGAGATTAGCCATGTGAATGCCCAATCGGTTTCCCTGAACATTTCGATCCATGGTCGTTTGAGGATTGTAGAGAGTCGCTTGATAAATCTGGATCTGCAAATTGACAGGTCCCGAGGCGGTTAATGTGGTGTTAAAAACAATTCCACCTTGGATTCCACCTTGACCGACCAAATTGTAAGTTCCTACCGGAGCTCCGCAAAGGGATGGGTTTAAGACTTGAAGAGTTCCATTCAAAGTCAGCGGACCGCTGTAGAATTGCACTGCAGCCGGATTGTTCCAGTCATAATTTCCAGTGCCGTTCAAATTCACCACTCCCTGCATGTAAGAAGCTGCGAATGGAACATTGCTGAGAAGATTGGCATTTCCGGGCAAGCGATTGACAAAATTTCCAGGCACGGCAACCACCACCGGCGCTACAGAAACCGGCCTCGGGTCATCACTGCTTTTCTTTCCACAGGCCGTGAGCAACAAAGGCGAAATCAGAAGGCCAAGTAGAAAAGTTTTTCTGCAAACTTGTTTCAGTCCTGCGAATGAGTTCCTCGGATTTGTTAGAGTTGCATTTGTTTCCACTTTGTCCTCCTCTTTTTTTGTCAGGTTTTTTACTCTAGTTTTTCTGAATTTCTTTCTCACTCTTTAGTTCGAAAAGGCTTTCGGCCGATTCAAACCACCAAAAGTTCCCAAACGTCTCCAACCGCGAGCTGGCTCGGCTGCAATGTAAGGGTTCTGATCATGATTTGTGTAATATTGAGATTGAGTTGGATACAGCGCGGAAGTCGGACTGATAGTTCCATTTCCGTTGTTTCCAGCAACTAAAAAAGTGCGGCAATCAAAAGCCGCCTGTTCGGTGTACCAACAAGGCAAACTGGCGTCGAGCCGTGGGTACTGAGTGTTAGCGAAATTTTTAAACCAGATGGAGCCGCTCACCGCAGAAGCTCCGCTGCCATCTCCCATATCAATCACATCATCGGCAATCAACATCACCGCTCCGTAAGCATCTTCATAAAATCCATGAAAAGCTGCTTTGTTGTTGAAGCTAAACCAGTTGTTGTAAAATGCATGATTCCAACCTGGATATTTGTTTCCGGATGTGCCGTAAGATCCCGTCGCATTTGTCGCGCTGTCTGTGTAAAATCGGCCGGTGTAGTACTGGCCATTGTCATAATAGGAAACTAGAACTCGGCCAGCATACTGATTTGCTCCCGGTGTGATTTCATTCAACTTTACACTAATTCGAATATCCGTGGGATTGTTCACTGGATGGTTTGGCGCGTAGGCGGCCAGCACTGCCAATGAATCCAGTGTCAGTTGAGCTGTCGCTCCTTCGGTGAATTCGGCGCCTCGATTTGTCACGGCCACATCTTCTCTGGGAGTGGTTGGAAGTCCTGTTGCAGTGGTTGTCGTGACGGCGGGAGCGGCCGCCGGGTCATCACCCTTTTTAGAAGCACAACCTAAAGTGACGATCAGAGAACTTGTAACCATGCTAGCAATCAGTCCTTTTTGCATCCATCCAGTTTGTGTTTTCACTTGCGACTCCTTTGTTGAAGCTAATGCCTCATAGAGTGTCTATTACAAGCCCCGTGCCTTTCGCAAAAAAGCTCACAAGAAGCTGAAATATTTGAATAATAATGAGTTCGTCTGGACAACTGTCTGAGCTTGCCAAATCAGCTGTGATTGACCAAGAGACCTTTATTGTCACTCGGGATTATCAAACGATTTCGCTGGCTTACCAGGTAAATCAGGTTCTTTCGCAAACTCAGTGGACCTGAGCCTTCTCGGGAAGTCTCGCAACTGTTCAAAACTTCAACAGCCCAGTCCCGAACAAGCTTGAATCTAGCTTGAATCATGTTGGTACCAGACTGAAACCAGACTTTTGCTTGCCGCAAGGCTGTGAGAGGATTTAACCACCATGCACTTACACCCTGCTGAAATTGCTCAGGAAATTATCGCCTATCCGTTCTTCACCAATTTTCATGAAGCTTTGTTGCTGCAAATTGCAACTATGGTGGGCGCAGTGGAATATGAGCGTGGAGAGGTGATTTTAGAAACTAACTCATTGAATGATAAACTGTTTTTTCTGCGAGAAGGAATTGTCGAAATTTTGGTGGAAGGCGAAAAAGTCAATGAGCTCAAGACAATTGGAGAAGTCGTCGGCGAGATGAGTGTGCTCTCCGGAAAGCCGGTCACAGCGCAGATTCGAGCGCAAACCAAAGTTCGCTGCTTTTTTATTTCCGCCCATGATTTTGCGCATGTTCAATCCAATCAGAAAGATCGCTTCCAATTTTTGCTTTACAAAATTTACTCTGGCGTCCTCACCGATCGCTTAATCAAGACCAATGAAAAAGCAAAGCTCTATGAAATCACAGCTCGGGAACTGCGAATTGCCAAGCGTGAGCTCGAACTTGTTACGGCTGCACAGATGAATTTTTTGAGAAGTGAAAGCAGCCCGATTCAACAAAAGGTTCTCTTGCTTGAGCCCAACAAGAAACAACAGAACGTCATCAAGTCAGCAGTGGGCAGCACCGGGGTGCAAATCATGATTGCCAGCACCGAAGAAGAAGCCAAGAAAATTTTCACCTACGACCGGCCAAATGTGATTTTCTGTGACCAGACTTCTGTCGAGTTCCTCAATTGGGCCCACTCGCAAGATTTTGTTGGTCAATCCGTTTTGATCGGATCCTCCGACTTGGATTTCGACATGCTCTTGCATCTGCCGTTCGTGCAAAATGTGATCACTCGAAACCCAGAAGATCGGGCCAGCACAGTGAAAAGCATGCTGACCACATTGTCTAAAATACTGCATCAAACCTATTTCGGAATCGAAAAGTACTTAGCCTGGGGCACGGATATCAAATCCATCGTGATTGGTGGCTCGATCGAGAGAGATCTAGCTCGGACTAAAATGTTGAGCCATTTTAAAACTCTGGGTATTCGTGGCGCCCTGCTCGACCGAATTCAGGTCGCAGCTGAAGAGATGATGATGAATGCCGTCTACGATGCCCCAGTGGATATTTTAAATCAGCCGCTTTACAATCACCTGCCGCGGACAACTCAGGTGGATTTGCATGCGTCTCAAAGAGCAACACTCCGCTTCGGTATGGATGGGAATCTCTTGGCGGTTTCGGTTCAGGACCCTTTTGGCTCATTGTCTCGAGAAGTGATCATCAAGTATCTACAGAGCTGCTACCAGAACCGAGCTGGCGAGATGAATCAAGACAAAGGTGGCGCTGGGCGTGGGCTTCATCAAATCCTCGAGTCTTCCGACTGTACGATTTTTAATATCAAACCTGGAGAGATGACCGAAGTGATTGGACTGTTTGATGTGGATCAAAAAGTCGAAGGAACCCCACAGTTTCATTATTTTTTCGTTAAATAGAGAATTCCCATCAACTTCACTCTTCAGTCCTTTGAAGTTAAACCGATGAGCCCTTTATGAAAACAATGCAAATATCTCCACCACAAATTTTAGCTATTGCGGCTATTCTGTTGTTTGGATTTCGAGTCCTCGCGCAGTTCTAACTTTCAAATTCTTATCTGTCAGCGCTGGCTTTGGTACGGACTCTTGCAGCAAAGCCTTGGCATAATAGTGTTGAAGAATTTGACGAAAACTCTGACCTTGTTTGCCGAGTTCTTTCGCGCCCCACTGGCACAATCCCACTCCGTGACCGAATCCTCGACCGCTAAAGATAAAACCGTCGTCGCCTTTTTGAAACTCAAACAAAGTGCTTCGAATTTGATCATAACCT
>JAYTZS010000270.1:0-3744 GCA_043741885.1 Bdellovibrio sp.
CGATTTTCCATCAGTCCCGAAAGGTATGATATTCTGCTCTCTCTCTGTTCTCTGAACTTTTGATTTTGAAAAAATCAGAAGTTCACAAGCGGTTACGACCTTGGATTTCTCTGCTGATATCCGTCCGCGCGTTAGTGAAATCCATACTCCGGAATTGTCACTTCTCAATAAAACCGAGTTATCCACATTTTACCCACTCTTTATAGAAAGATCCCCCCCCCAAAAAAAACAAAAACTTGGTTTTAACTTAAAGATTTCGCCGGTACTGCCCGCCGACCTCGTAAAGTGCCTGAGACATTTGATAAAGTGAGCAAAATCGAGAAGCGACCATCAAAGCTTCGAAAATATTCTTGCCGGTTAGCACGCAGCTCTTCAGCTCTTGAATGGCCTCTGAAGCTTGCTTCGAATGCACTTTTTGATACTTGTGAACGCTGTCCAACTGCTGCTGCTTTTCTTCGAAGGAAGCTCTAGCCATTTCAATTTTCGCTGGCACATAGTCAGCTTGCAAACTGTCTGGGTTGATAAAAGTGTTCACTCCAATGATCGGCAGCTCTCCAGAATGTTTGAGATGTTCGTAGGTCATCGACTCTTCCTGAATCTTGGATCTTTGATATTGAGTTTCCATCGCTCCCAAGACACCTCCGCGCTCATTGATTTTCATAAATTCTTCGAGCACGGCTTCTTCAACCAGATCAGTCAGCTCTTCGATAAAATAAGATCCTTGCATCGGATTTTCATTTTTGGTCATGCCAAATTCGCGATTGATAATCAGTTGAATCGCCATAGCCCGGCGAACACTGCTCTCTGTGGGTGTGGTGATAGCTTCATCATAAGCATTGGTGTGCAAGCTGTTGCAGTTGTCGTAAATTGCAAGTAGAGCCTGCAAAGTGGTGCGAATGTCATTGAAATCAATTTCCTGAGCATGCAAGGAGCGCCCACTGGTCTGAATGTGATACTTCAATTTCTGCGAGCGATCGCTGGCTTTGTAAAGATCCCGCATGGCAATGGCCCAAATACGCCTAGCAACCCTTCCTAAGACAGCATATTCGGGATCCAGTCCATTGCTAAAAAAGAAAGATAGGTTCTGTGCGAAATCATCAATTTTCAATCCACGCGCCAAATAATATTCAACGAACGTAAAACCATTAGACAAAGTAAAGGCCAGTTGACTGATTGGATTTGCTCCAGCCTCAGCAATATGATAGCCAGAAATACTGACGGAATAAAAATTGCGAATACTTTCGCGAGTGAAGAATTCTTGAATATCACCCATCATTTTCAGAGCGAAATTAATTGAGAAAATGCAAGTGTTCTGTCCTTGATCTTCTTTGAGAATATCGGCTTGCACAGTGCCTCGGACTTGGCTCAAAGTCCATTTTTCTGTTTGCTTCCATTCTTCAGTAGTGAGCTTCCGGCCTAATTCCTTCTCTTTCTTTTCAACCTGTTGATCAATTGCTGTGTTGAAAAAGAAAGCCAAAATCATCGGTGCGGGCCCGTTAATAGTCATGCTGACGCTGGTGCTTGGCGCACATAGATCAAACCCAAAGTACAATTTTTTCATATCAGCTAAAGTGCTGATGCTGACTCCGCTTTCTCCCACTTTGCCAAAAATATCAGGTCGCTTGTCTGGGTCCTGTCCGTACAAAGTGACACTGTCGAAAGCTGTGGAAAGCCTTTGAGCTGCTTCGCCTTTGCATAGATAATGAAATCTTTTGTTCGTCCGCTCTGGGGTCCCTTCGCCAGCAAACATCCGCTTGGGGTCTTCGTCTGCCCGCTTCAGTGGAAACACTCCTCCAGTGAAAGGAAATTCTCCGGGAACATTTTCCATTTTTAAATAGCGAAAGCGGTCTCCCCAGTCTTGAAATTTGGGAACCACTACTCGGCGAATTTTGGTTCCCGAGAGACTGCTTCGAACCAAATCCTGACGAATTTCTTTGTCTCGAACTTTAAATACCAGCTGATCTTTCGAGTAAGCCCTCTGCAGCTCAGAAAAATTTTCGAGGCCTAGGAGCTCTTCGGAAGTGAAATCTTGCTTCAACTGCCGCTCGAGCAATTGGAGTTTTTCACTTTCTAAATTCAAGCGCTGGGCCAATTTTTTCAAAGCCCCTAGCTCAGAAGCTTGATCAGTCAAAGTTTCTGTTCGCTGTTTGTATTTTCGAATGCTGGAGGTGATTTCAGCTAAATAGTTTTGTCGCTCCGGCGGGATGATTTGATTTTCTTCAGCTGATAAAATTTTATTTTTTTCTGAGGCTAAGATCTCCCAGCCTTTTTGTTTTTGCTCCAACTGCTCGGCGAGAGCAAAAAACAATCGGTTCACACCACCGTCATTGAACTGAGAAGCCTGAGTTAAAAAAACTGGGACGGCTGTGCTATTATCAAATATTTTTCGCGACCTTCGAAACTGCTTTGAGACATCTCGAACAGCGTCTTGAGCCCCCCGACGGTCGGCCTTGTTCACGGCGATGAGATTGGCAAAATCGATCATGTCGATCTTTTCAAGCTGAGACTGAGCCCCAAAGTCGGAGGTCATCACATACAATGAAAGATCACTGACTTCAGTGATCGCCATGTTGCCTTGACCGATTCCCGAAGTTTCAGCCAGTATCAAATCAAAATCCAACTGACGACAAAAATCGAGAATCAATGGCAAGCTGCTCGCAATCTCTCGCCCGGATCCCCGCGAAGCCACTGAACGCATGTAGACTCGAGCGCGGGAAAGTGAATTCATTCGAATCCGGTCGCCGAGAAGAGAGCCACCCGTTTTCCGTTTTGACGGATCCACACAAATCACAGCGATTTTTTTGTCGGGATAAAAATTTAGAAATCTTTGAACCAATTCATCGATCAAAGAGGATTTTCCTGCTCCGCCTGTCCCAGTGATGCCGAGAACCAGCGGTGAGTGCGAACGAGCTTTGAAAGAGTCCAGTCCAAAATCAGCTAACTTGGGAACTTCATTTTTATTTTCAGCCCAAGTGAGAGCTTGTCCCAGTTCGACGCTGGGAATTGGATCGCCTTCGAACACACTTCCCTTGAGCAATTCCCGACTGGAAAGTTCTTTGCCGGCTTGTTGATGGGCCTGCTTGCCGGCGTGTTTTTTGGCCGCTTGCAAATCGAAATCAAGTCCTTGAATGATCAAATTGATCATTCCTTCCAAACCCATTTTTCGCCCGTCGTCTGGATGAAAGATAAAAGAAATTCCGTAGGCTTCTAATTCTTTTTTTTCTTCGTGAACGATCACTCCACCGCCGCCGCCGTAAATTTTCACATAGTCGGCGCCCGCCTGATTGAGCAGATCCTTCATGTATTTGAAGTACTCCATGTGGCCGCCCTGATAGGAGCTCACACAAATCCCCTGGGCGCCTTCTTGCAAAGCCGCTTTGACCACATCACTGACCGATTGGTTGTGACCCAAATGGATCACTTCAGCTCCAAACTCCTGTAAGATTCGCCGCATGATATTGATGCTCGCATCGTGTCCATCAAACAGACTTGCCGCCGTAACAATTCGGATTGGATTTTTTGCAATGTGTTTGATGAAAGCGGGTTGCAAATTCATAGACCTTGAAACCTGGCCTTTCGCTTTTCAATAAATGCGGAAGTTCCCTCTCGCAAATCTTGGCTTTGAAAAAGGGCGGCAAATTGAGAGGCCTCAATGCCCAAGCCGGTATCAATGTCGTGATCAAAGGATTGAAGCACAGCTCTCTTTGCTGCTGCCACCGCCAAGGGGGCCCGCTCGGCAATGGC
>JAYTZS010000271.1:0-10381 GCA_043741885.1 Bdellovibrio sp.
GGCTGAACTTGCAGCCCATAAAATTCTTGAAGCATGTCAAAGAAGGGATCTCTGTTGCCGCGACCGCCGCCACGCATTTTAGGCATGGTGGAGGTTGAAATATTGACCACAGCAGGATTGATTAACTTCGCCAGCTCGACAAAAGCATTGGCTGGAAGAGGATCGCCAAATTTTAGCGCTGGGGCGATGCTTTTTTGAGCCGCAACCGGAGCTGCAGTTGCGGTGAAAAGTAAAAAGAAAACAGGGGAGAGAAAAATGCTTTTGCGAAAAACCATTGAGAGCTCCTTTGAGGGCTCGTCATTTCTGAGTCCCCGTTGAGGACCTAATCTGGGCAACGCTCAGGCCGCCGTCAAGCTGCCGCTAGCTATTTTTCTTGGACGAATTTCATCTGCAGGTCGGTGATCACCGATTCAAGGAAGCGCTGTTCTTCTTCGTTCAAGTTGTTCTTGGTTTTGTCCCGGAGAATCAAAAGCAGATCGATATTAAACTTAGCCATGTTTTTATCTTTGTGAGTTTCGCCAGTGTTTGGATCGGGAGCTAAGCCCAAAGCCATGGCCGCGCTGGAAGCCAAGGACATGCTAAGAACCGAAAAGGAAGCTTCTAAATTTCCCACTTTGGACTCCTTAAATTCTAAAAAGGTCAGTCAATTCTAAAAAAGTCTATGCGATCACATTGGAAAAGTTCCAACCAAGCGACGAATGCGACTTTCCATTTGAGGATGAGTCACAAAAAGCCAATTCGATGGCTTCAAGCCCTCCGGATTCACCATAAAAAGGTGATTGGTGCAAGGGAGAATCGACAGAGGCTCGGTTTGGCAGTAGGACTCCATTTTCCAAAGCGCTGTGGCAAGCGCTTTGCGATCAGGAATCAAGGAGGCCGCCAGGTCATCAGTTTCATAATAACTTTGGTCCGACAAACACAGACGCAAAATCAGCGATGCAACTGGGGCCAGAGCTGCTAAGAAAGGCCTTTGCTTCAATCCTTGCTCAGTCCAATTGAACGGCCAACCCCGATCAAGAATTTCAGCGAGGCCGATGACCGAATGAGCCAGCACGCTGCCGACGCCAAAAGAGAAAGTCTGCAGTCGGCGCAAGTGGCAGATCTGATGTGCCATGACCGCTTCGAGCTCTTGAGCCGAGAGCTTGCTTAACAGGACGCTAGATAAACAAATTCGTGCTTGATGCCACGATGGCCCCATGGAAAAGGCGACTGCGGTCTGTTGAGGCATAAGGAAAAGTTGTGGCAGCGGCACTCCTGCCAAGCGGGCGTACTTGCCGGCCAGTTCTCGAAGGTTCCAGGCATCTTGCCCTTTGAGCTGAGTTGCATTTAATTTTTCAAGCAGGGGTGGATCAGAAAAAAAATAAATCAACAGAATCAAAACTGTCGACAATATAAAGCCAAACCACAGGCCCGGTCGACCGGCCGTTTTATAGCCTATAAATAAATTGGCCAATGACACCGCAGTTAAAAACAACCACACTTTGAGAGACATTCTTGAGAGAGTGAAGGGGAAGACTGAAAAATCGGAGAACGAGACCTTCGTCCTAGAAAAAGTCCTAGAAAGAGTCTCAGAAAGTGTCCCGCGAAGGCTGCCACCGATTGAATTTGGTAATGAGCTTTTGAAATTTGAGTCGTCGGAACCTTTGCTGCTTGGATTTCGCATGCAATGACTCCATCAAACCCAAGCGGCAAAATCAAGAAATTGTTTTGCTGTGCATTAGATGGTGTGAGTGGGCTCATTCTAAAGGAACATACAACCAGGAGGTCCGATGGATGTGGACATTATGGCGCTTAATGCGGCCATCAAACAAGAAAGCCAATTTGTTGAGAAGATGATTTTGGAAGTCAGCAAAGTGGTGGTCGGCCAAAAAGACATGGTCGAAGGTATTTTGATGGGGCTGCTCACCGGCGGACATGTTTTGCTTGAAGGGGTCCCCGGGCTTGCCAAGACTTTGACCATTTCCTCTGTTTCGCAGTCAATCTCTTTGGATTTTCAGCGAGTCCAATTCACCCCCGATCTGCTGCCAACGGATCTGATCGGAACGATGATCTTCAATCCCAAGACAGGTGAGTTCGTGCCGCGAAAAGGTCCCGTGTTCACCAATATTGTCTTAGCCGACGAGATCAATCGCGCCCCAGCCAAAGTGCAATCTGCTTTGCTTGAAGCCATGGCCGAAAAACAAGTGACCATTGGCGATGTGTCTTACAAACTGCAAACTCCATTCTTGGTTTTAGCCACTCAGAATCCATTGGAGCAAGAGGGGACTTACCCATTGCCGGAAGCTCAGATGGATCGGTTCATGTTTAAGATCAATGTTGATTATCCAACCAAAACTGAGGAGCTCGAAATCGTCAACCGAATGGGGCGAAATGAAAAGCCGCAAATTCAACCGGTGATCACCAAAGAAGATCTACTGCGAGCTTCCGAGCGGATCGATCAAATCTATGTTGATAACAAAGTAAAAAATTACATTGTTGAAATTGTCATGGCAACAAGGCGTCCGACAGAGCATGGGCTTTCGAAAATAGCCAACTTGCTTTCAGTTGGTGGCTCTCCGCGAGCCAGCATCAGTTTGATTCGAGCCTCTAAAGCCAATGCCTTTTTGCGCGGTCGCGGTTATGTCACTGCAGAAGATGTGAAAGCGATTGCTTACAATGTGCTTCGCCACCGTTTGATTCTGACTTACGAGGCTGAAGCTGAAAATATCAAATCCGACGAGATCATCAAAGAAATTCTGGGCTCGATCGAGGTGCCCTAGTGGCCAAGCCTGTCACGAGCTCATCTTTGGCTTTGCCGGAAGAGATTCTGAAAAAAGTAAAACTGCTCGAGATCTCGACTCGGAAATTGGTCAACAATCAATTCGCCGGCGAGTATCATACGATGTTCAAGGGACAGGGCATGACTTTCTCTGACTTTCGCGAATATGTTCCCGGCGATGATGTTCGCACGATTTCCTGGGCACTGACGGCACGAACCGGCAAAACCTACATCAAGAAATTTGATGAAGAGCGAGAGCTCACGGTGATTCTGGCAGTGGATGTGTCAGGCTCCAGCGATTTTGGAACCGGCGAATTTTTTAAAGGCGAGGCGATGACTCACTTGGCAGCATTGATTGCTTTCAGTGCGGTCAAAAATAAAGATCAAGTGGGGCTTTTGTTATTTTCAGATCAAATTGAGCACTTTGTTCCACCGGCCAAGGGGCGTGGGCATGTGCACCGGATGCTGCGTGATTTATTTTATTTTCAACCCAAGAGTCGGCGCACTCGGCTGTCCGTCGGAATGGATTACCTGCAGGGAATTTTAAAAAAACGAAGTGCGATTTTTGTAATCAGCGATTTTCTGGATGAAAATTTCGATCAAAGTCTGCGTTTGCTGGGACGAAAGCATGATGTGTCGGCTTTTGTCGTCCAAGATGGGGCCGAAAGCGAATTGCCAGAAATGGGAGTGATCGAATTGCAAGATGCCGAAACCGGACAGCTTTTGACAGTTGACACAAGCTCAGAGCATTTCAGAAGAGATTACAAAGTGGAACTGAATCGGCGAAAAGAAAAGCGAGATAAACTTCTCAAAGCCTCCCAGGTGTCTCGAGTCGAATTGAATTCAAGCGGCAATTATGTCGATCCGTTGATCCAGTTCTTTAAAACTCGACGGCGGAAATAAACAAAGAAATAAATAAATAAAGAAAGAAACCCAGTGGTTCAGGTCAGGTGTCAGATTGAAATTCCAAAAGCAGCCGACACCGATTCGAAAGAAGCGGGAGGGCCGCCGTTGGACCTGACAGTTGGAAAAATCTTTTCGCTGAAATGTGATGGCGACTGGCCCGCGGTCGAACCGGGAAAAGTTCAGCTCGACTTGCCAGAAGCAGATCAACACCAATTGAAACTTCTAAATTTTGAATTCATTTCGAAATCACAAGCTCAGCTCGTGGTAGCCAGTTACAAGACAGGAAACCATCAGTTCAGAAATCTCCAGCTACGGGCAGGAGATCAGACGATTGAGCTCAGTGATTTGAGTTTCACGGTGAAGTCGGTGATCGATCCCAAAGACCCAGTCAAGGAACCTTTCGGACCGATGGGGCCTCTTCAGCTACCACTTCCAGTTTGGTATCTTTTAAGCGCTCTCGCTGTGGTCGTGACTATTGCAGCCGTGTTCCTGTTTAAATGGCGAATTCGCTCTCAGAGAAAAAAAATGCTGCGGCAAATGCGTCTCGATGAAATGGTGCAAGAAGCTTATTATCAGTTTTATGCAGTGTTAAGAAAATTGCAGAGATCATCTTTTGTCGGAGTCGAACTGACCACCGAGCAATCTGATCAAGTGGTCAAAGAATTGAATCAAGCTTTCAAAATTTATTTGGCTCGGCATTTTCAGGTACCAACCTTGAATTGGCCAGAGAGAAAGATCCTCTCGGACTTGAAAAAAAATCACAGCGAATTTTATCAAGAATTCCAAGCCCCCCTGAAGCAAGCTTTGGCTGAACTGGCCAGAGCCACCGGGCCACAAAAGCAAATGCTTTTAAAAGACTGCGAACAGTTGGCGCATCTTCTGCGCACTCAAGTGGACCGAATGGAATTGTGGATCAAAAAGGAGCGCAAATAATGTTTCGCTTCGAGAACCTTTCGGCATTTTTGTATCTATGGTCGCTGCCGATTTTGATTGTGCTGTTTGTTGTGTTCACAGGTCTGGCACAAAAGAAAATGCGAAAGTTCCTAGGCAGTCGGTTGGCTCCGTTTTTAACCTCTTCTGTTTCCCAGGCCCGACGGCGATGGAAATTGGCTTTGCAATGCGCGGCTTTGCTTTTTATGATTTTAGGTTTAGCAAGACCGCAGATGGGCCAAAGTAAGCAAGAGATTCGCTCAGAAGGAGTCGAGCTCATGCTTGCCATCGATGTCTCTGAATCGATGTTAGCCGAGGATGTCAGGCCGAATCGGTTGGAACAAGCAAAAATTGAAATGGCCCGTTTGATTGAGCTCTTGCCGGGTAATAAAATTGGTATTATCGCCTTTGCAGGAAATGCAACTTTGATGTCACCACTGACAACTGATCCAAGTTCACTTCGCATGTACCTGGATTCTCTCAGTCCACTTTCTGTCTCCACTCAAGGAACAGAATTCAAAGCAGCGCTTGAAGAAGGCTCTCTGGCTTTCAAACATGGGGGAGCAGAGGCCACTGACACCGTCAAAGTCACTCGAGTCATCTTATTAGCCTCTGACGGAGAGGACCATGAGCCAGGCGCGATCGATGAAGCTCAGAAGCTGTCCAAAGAAGGAACTAAGATTTTTGCTCTGGCTTATGGAACGGAAAAAGGCGCACCTATTCCGGAAAAAGATGGCATGGGGTTTCTTCGTGGTTATAAAAAAGATCGCAAAGGCCAGACGATCTTGACGACAGTTAAGGGCGACGAACTCCAAGCGTTGGCACAAGCGGGGGGAGGCTCTTTTTACCATGCGTCCTTCGGTGGAAGTCATATTCAAAAAGTAGCTGATGACATTGGAAAGCTGGAAAAGACTCAGTTCGAAAGTGAAATTGCCACTCAGTATGAAGAGCGCTTTCAGATCTTTGTGTTGATTGGATTGATCTTGGCGCTGCTCGAGTTGTTTTTGGGCGAACGCCGGCCGGCCTCTCGACTGTGGAAAGGTCGATTTGAAGTGGCCGAAGGAGAGCGCAAATGAGCTCCTTTTCCACTCAACAGCAGAAGCTCTGGTTTTCTACCTTATTTTCTGTCTTATTTTTTGTGATATTTTCCTTCATGCTCGGCTTGTCGCCAACCGCGTCGGCTGAGAGCAGCACTCCCATGGGGTATTGGAACAACCGGAAAGCGGTTCGCGATCTGACTCAGGGAAATCCAGGCGAAGCTCAAAATAAACTCCTCAAGGGCCTCGGGCGTGATCCCTATGATGCGAACTTGCACTTGAATTTGGGTTTGACCTACGAAGCCTTGGGTCAGGTGGACAAAGCTCAGCAGTCTTACGAAGTGGCTTTGAAGCTGGCAAACAATGAGCAAACTCGGTTTGCTGCCGCTTTTAATTTAGGCGAAACAAATCAAAAGCTAAAGAAAACAGACGAAGCTCTTTATTATTATCAAATGGCTTTGCAGGTAAATCCCAATTCTCTAGAGACAAAAACCAATATCGAACTTTTGACTCAAGACCAGCAGGGCAAAGGCAAAAGCAAGGACAAGGACAAGGACAATAAAAACAAGAATAAGGACAAAAAAGACGGGGAACCAGAGAAAGACGATTCGGGAAAAGAAGAAGAGCAAAAAGATGGCAAAGGCGATTCCAAAGAGCAAAAAAAAGACCCGAAAAAAGACGAAAAGCCGAAACAGTATCAAAAAAGCAAACCTCAACCTCAGAAATTTAAAAGCGAAGATCTGACCCCTGGAGATGTAAAAAAGATTCTCGGTGAAATCAAACAGCAGGAGCAGAAAATTCGCGGCGAGTTCAATAAAAAAGAAGTCAAAGAAAAGCCGCGAGATAAAGACTGGTAAAGAAACAGGGAAAACGAATGAAGCACATATTTGTAATATTATGCAGCCTCCTGACAGTAATGACCCATGCCGCGGTTCGAGTCGAATCCTTGGTCGATCGAAATGAAATGGGTCTCGGTGACACAGTGACACTTTCGGTGTCAGTCCAGTCTTCAGAGTCAGTCGAAATCACAGAGCCTCGAGTTCCAAATTTAAATGGCTTCGATCTGGTCAACTCTTCCTCTGCCAGCAGCACTTCCAGCAAGCTCATGCAGGGGCCAGGTGGAATGCAGTTTGAAACTGTTCGCCGGCAAGATTTCAATTATATGCTCTCGCCGAAAAAGCAGGGCACCGTCACCATTCCGGGTTTTGAAGTGATCGTCGATGGCAAAACCTACAACTCCAAGCCCATTTCAATCCATGTCTCTGGTCAGGGGAGCGGGGCCAGTAAGACTCCTCCCGGAATGCCACCACAAGATGAAATGGATCAGGCCGAAGAAATATTCAATCAGTTGCTGCAGCGGCGGGGAATGACCGAGCCGCCAACTTCTCGGACGCTTGATAAAAATACCAACGAGGCTTTTTTTATTTTGTGTGAAACCGATAAAACTGAAGTCTATGAGGGCGAGCAAATTGTCGTGAACTGGTACATTTACACGCGTGGAAATATTTTGGCTTTGGACCGCCTGAAATTCCCGGATCTGAAGGGCTTCTGGAAAGAAATCATTGAAGAAGTGCCGGCTCTAAATTTCACTCAAGAAATTGTCAATGGAATGCCATTTCGAAAAGCTCTGCTGGCCAGTCATGCACTGTTTCCAATTCGCCCTGGAATCTCTGTGATCGACGAGTACAAAATCAAAGCGCAGATTCAACTGCCAAGCAATCCTTTCGGAGCTTTCGGGTTTGGCAAGCCCTACACCTATCAGAGATCCAGCGAGCGAATTGAAGTCAAGGTGAAGCCGCTGCCGCAAGAGGGAAAGCCCAATAGCTTTTCTGGAGCGGTTGGACAGTTTGATGTTCGATCCCAGGTGGAAGGGACTCAGTTTCCAGTGAATCAACCCTTCTCGCTAAAAGTTCGCTTTGAAGGCAGTGGAAATGCAAAACTAATTGAGCTGCCGAATTTGGGACTTCCGACAACGGTTGAAACCTACGATACCAAAAGCGAAGCTAAATTTTTTAAAAATGGCAAAAGCTACAAAGAATTTCAGGTTCTTTTGATCCCTCGAGAAGAAGGCCAAATCACTTTGCCGGCGATGAATTTTTCAGTTTTTGATCCTCAGCAAAAAAAATACGTAGCTAGAACCACCGAACCCATCACAATTAAAATTGTTGCTAACCCGAACGCTGCCGCAGGAGCTAAGAATCTCAATTCACCGACTGAGGCCCAAACAACGATCGCCTCTCAGGAAACGAAAAATCAATTGCCGGATATTCTGGTGTCTTGGCAGGCCGGTCCTAGCTATTCACTTTCTGGGAAGATGCCTTGGTTGTGGGCGCTAGTCTTCCTTGCACTTTCGGCTGCATTGCTGTGGAAAGCCCGGCTAGAGCTGGCCTGGGGACAGAAGCAAAGAGATCTCAGGCAAGAGGTTCAAAAGAGATTCAAGAAAGTGGCAGTTTTGATTGAAGCTGGTCAATGGCGAGAAGCTGGCACTGAGATGACCAATTCCATTTACCATGTTCTTGGTGAAGTCTCAGGGCAGGGCGGAGCCAACCTGGAATTTTCAAAATTGTTAGATCAATCTCCACCCAGCTTAAGACGCGAATTAGGAACTGAGCTGAGCCGTCTCGTCGAAGTTTCACAGATCCTCAGTTTTGCGCCGGAATCTGTGGTTGGAAAACTGAAAGAGAAAACCGAGCTAAAGAAAAATGCCGAGGAGACAGAGAAGGCGCTCTTGCAAGCCTTGAAACTGTCTGAAAACAAAACCGGTACCTAATCGTGTCCTCAGTCTTCGGCTAGTTCAGCCCAAGTGATGCCGTCGCCACCTTGTTCAGGCGATCCGGCTTTCCACTTCTTGACGTAAACGGACCTGGATAAATAAGTGCGCACAGCTTTTTTCAAAGCGTCAGTTCCGTGCCCATGAATCACCTTGATCCGATCTTCTTTGTGAGTGGCCGACTGATCCAACTGCATTTCCAGTGCGAAAATTGCCTCTTCGACAGTTTGCCCGCGCAAATCTAAAATCTTTTCTACGTCGGATAGAGGCACAGCAAATCCGTTGCCGTTTCCAGTCGAGCGGCGAACTAGGCTTGCCGTGGGATTTTGTGCTTTCTGTGGCGGCTTTAGCTCTTGCCAAGACAAGGTCAAGCGAAGTGAGTTGGACAGGATCAGAACCTCTCCCTTCGCATTTGGAACTCCTTGAATCAATCCATCTTGATTTAAGGCAGGCACGAAAACTTTTGTTCCCGGAGGAAATTTGCGAGCAAAGTCTTCAGCCGATTCGGTAGCGGTCATAGCACCGGATCCAGGTCGGCTTTTGACAATTTCAGGCAAGTTTTGTTTGATTTCTTGCAAGCTCATGTGGCGCTTGAAAGTTTGATCTACTTTTGTTTGCTGAATCAGCTCATCAATTTTTTTCTCGGCCTGACGAACTGATTTAGCGAGGAGATCCTCTTTTTCTTTTTGCAGCTTTTGCGACATAGATTCGAATTTGTCTTTTTCAAATTTGGCACGCTGCTGTTCCTTTTTGAGGTGATCTCGAAGAACATTCAAATCCGCTTTCATTTGATCAAGCTCTTCAATCCCCGAAAGCCGAGTCCTTGTTTCCGGCGACAAGAGTTGCAGTGAACGGTCGATGATGGACTGTGGAACTCCAACCCGCTTGGCAGTTTGAATGGCCAAAGAGTCGCCGGGAATTCCTTGCAGGTATTGATAGGTTGGCCGTCCAGTTTTGCGATCATACTCGAGGCTGCCGTTGAGCACTCGATCTTCCGGCTTCCAACCAGCTTTCAAAGGCCCCAAGTGAGAGGTGATCACGCCAAAAACATGAGCTTGTGAAAAGCACTCGATAAAGGCTCGAGCCAAAGCACTGCCTTCCTCGGGGTCGGTGGCGCCACAAATTTCATCAATCAAAATCAAATTCGACGGGCCCTTGAGACGAGCCGCATTTTCAAGGACTTTCAAGTGCGCGGCAAAAGTCGAGAGCTCGGCCCCGACACTTTGTGAATCTCCGATTCCGACTTGAATCTCAGTGAAAAAAGGCAATGTCGAGTTCTCAGCAACACAGATTGGCAAACCACAGCGGGCCATCTGAGCAGCTAAGCCAATGGACTTGAGCAACACTGTTTTGCCGCCGGCATTCGGGCCAGACAAAAGTAAAATGGATTTCTCGTCAGAAAAATGAACCGAGTTGGCAATCACCGGGCGGCCACTGAGGATCAAAAGTGGATGACGAACTTCATTGAGCAAAATCTGCTCTGGAGAAAAAGAAAACTCTTTGGCGTCGACTTGCACCGTCCACTGAGCTTTGGCTAACATCACGTCTGCTTTTTCCAAAAAACCTCGAGTCGCTGCAAATTCATCTTTCAAATCATGCAAATATGCCGAGAGCTCAGTTAGGAGTTTTTCGATCTCGTCTTCGATTTCAACTTCGACTTGGCGCAAACGGTTGTTCAAAGGAACAATGCTCTGGGGTTCCATGTAGACGGTTTGTTTGGTCTGAGAAGAGCCGTGAATCACTCCAGGTGTGAAGTGCTGCATTCCAGATTTGATCGGCAGAACCCAACGCCCTTCACGAGTCGTCACGTATTTATCTTGAAGCAGTGAGCTCATCTCATGGTCATGCACGGTCTTATCCAAAGTTTTTTCAATTTGCCGAGCTAGATTTTCTTTCTCGCGAAAGAGTCTGTACAAAGTTTCGCTGGCATCCGAGCGGATATCTCCCCTGGGGGTGAGAATTTGATCGATTGCCGAAATT
>JAYTZS010000272.1:0-3737 GCA_043741885.1 Bdellovibrio sp.
CCCGATAGTCCACATGGATATGGTGGGCACTTTGATTTTGCCTCTGATGGCGATTTTGATGCCAGGCTCAGGAATGTTTTTCGGTTGGGCCAAGCCGGTGCCGGTGAACGAGAGAAACTTAAAGAATCCCCGAACCGACATGTTTTGGATTGCTCTCGCCGGTCCAGCTTCGAATCTGCTGCTCGCTTTGGTTTCAACTTTGCTCATTTTTGTTCTTGGTCGCACTTTGATGGCATCGCAATATTATCGTCCGTCGGTCAGTTTGCTTGAGCATTTTATTGCCATCAATTTGATGTTAGCCGTGTTTAACGCTCTCCCTCTTCATCCACTGGATGGGGGAAAGATTCTAGCTCGTTTTCTTCCAAATAAAACAAATATTTGGTTAGAAGAAAGAGCGCACATCAGCGGCATGATTCTGCTTGCTTTATTTTTGTTCGGCGGTCTTCGCTACCTCAGCCTGCCCATTCAGTTTTTATTTTCAACATTGATGACCATGGCAGGAACTTAAATGTCGGGGGAGTCGCTAACGCCTACTGAAAAGCAAAACGATCAGCCAAGCGATCAGCTAAGCGAAAAAATCCGAGTGATGAGTGGGATGAGAGCCACTGGACGTTTGCATGTGGGGCACTATTTTGGAGCTTTAAAAAATTGGCTTGAGCTGCAGAAATCCTATGACTGCTTCTTTGGGGTGATGGATTGGCATGCTATGACCACAAGCTACAAAGTTGTCGACGGCATTGCTGAATCGAGCCGTGATATTTTTGCCGAATGGCTCGCTTGGGGAATTGATCCGAGCAAAAGCACGTTGTTTATTCAAAGCCAAGTTCCAGAGCACTTAGAGCTTTTCATGATTTTTATGAATTTGACTCCGATGGGATGGCTTGAGCGAGTGCCGACTTGGAAGGATGCAGAAGAAGAAGCCAAAGCCAGCGACACTCACAACTTAGGTCGTTTTGCTTATCCTGTTTTGCAAGCGGCTGACATTGCCATGTACCGAGCCAACCGAGTTCCGGTCGGGCAAGATCAAGTAGCGCACTTGGAGCTCTCCAGAGAAATCGTTCGCAGGTTCAATCACCTTTACAAGGCTAAGCTACCGGAGCCAAAAGCCCTTTTGACGGATGTTCCTTTAGTGCCTGGATTGGATGGGCGAAAGATGTCAAAATCTTACGCAAATGGTTTTGATCTAAGTGAAGATACGAAAATTCTTGAGAAAAAAATTCGCGCCATGCCGACCGATCCACAGCGCGTTAGAAGAGAAGACCCAGGCGAGCCTACTCGGTGCAATGTTTATACTTTTCACAAACTTTTTTCGCCAGCTCAAGACATTCCTTGGGTAGAGACGGGTTGTCGCACAGCCGGCATCGGATGTGGCGACTGCAAAGCTAAATTAGTTGAAAATATCAACAAGTTGGTAGCAGAACCTCGAGAAAAGAAAAAAGAATTGTTGAAACAGCCGGAAAGGCTTGATTCAATGATTCGCGAGGGGTGTGAGCGAGCGCGGAAAGAAGCGCAACTCACTTTGAAAATAATCAAATCAGCCATGAAACTAGTCTGAGTCTGAGATGGATGTGGACCTATGAGTTTGACCATTCAGTTGCCAAAATTTGAAGGGCCCATGGCACTGCTTCTCTATCTTATTCGCAAAGAAGAGATGGACATCTTCGATATCAAAATCAATCAGATCACTGGACAGTACCTCGAATACATCAAATTGATGAAGGAGCTGGATCTAGAATTGGCCGGCGAGTTTATCGCCATGGCTGCAACTTTGATCCATATCAAAAGTCGAATGCTGCTGCCTGCCTACAATGAAAATGGCGAAGTGATCGAATCCGAAGATCCAAGACAAGAATTGGTTCAGCGCCTGTTAGAATATCAAAAATATCAAGAAGCCGGAAAGAGCTTGTACGAGCGTCCGCTCTTGGGCCGGGATGTTTTTTCTCGCGGTGTGCGAGAGCGTTTGGAGGGCAAAGATGATGAAATCGTGCTTGAAGAAAATGCTCTGTTTTCCTTGATCTCGGCCTATAGAAACGCTTTGCGCTCGATCAAAAAGAAAATCCATCAAGTCACAGCCAAGGCTCAAAGCATTGCCAGTCGGATCTTGCAAATCAAGGATCGCCTGATCGTCGGAAGCAAAGTCGCCATGAGCGAATTGATCGAAGATACTGGGGATCGACGAAAGCACATTCTGATTACTTTTTTGAGTTTGCTGGAACTTGGGAAATTGGGTTTTGTTTCACTTTACCAAACTGAAACTTATCAAGAAATTTATATTGAAGCCCGCATGGCAATTGATCTCAATGTTATGGACCGAGTGGAAGAGTACGACTCAATGAGAGCCGACGAGATCGCAGCCACAATGATGGAAAAAGCGCAGCGGATTGAAGCCGATGATGATTTCCTGCTGCCAGATGAGATGGACGGGGATGAGCAATTGGTTCTGGCCGAAATTCCAGACGAATCCGAGGTTGCCACTGATCAAGAGATCATAGAAGCAGAGAAGGAAATTTCGACCTAAAATTATTCGCTCTAAAATAAAAAAGAGAACTCAGGCTTACAGAGCAAAGACAGGAACAAACGAAATGGCGAAAAAAAAGAATCGAAGTCTGTTCGCAAGTGCTGGAGATGAAAATGCTCAAGCCCTTTCTACGGTCAACGCTCTTCTCGCCAACGCGGCCGCAGAGCTTGAAAATATTGAAGCAGACCCAGCCGTAACTGAAGTAGAAGAACCGGCTTTCGGGGCCAAACAAGTCGAAGCCGGATCCCAAGTCAGAAATAAAAACACAGACACCGATTTTGAAGAAGAGCAAGAATCAGACGAGCTAGCTGACTTCGAAGGCACAAATATTTTCACGGAAGAAGAGGGTTTGTCTTTTCTTCCAGAAGCCAACGAGGAAGAAACGTCAGACGAGCCCCTGCCGGACACGGCTTCAGTGGAAGGAACTGAGCTAGATGCTTTCGAATCGGCTCAAATAGAAGATTTGGAATTTGTCGAAGACGAGCAGCTGGACTCTGTGATCGAAAGCATTTTATTTGCTTCAGATCGTCCAGTCAGTCTGGCTTCAATCAAACTTGTTTTCAAAGGCACAAATATCAAAGGTGATAAAATCAAGCGGGCGCTCGACAAACTGGCGGTGGAATTGGCTGGAGCTCGCCGTGGAGTCACTTTAGAAGAAGTTCCAGGCGGCTACCAGATCCGCACCAAATTGGACAATTTGCAATTTCTTGCTCGCACTCTCAAGGCTCGGCAGTTCCGTCTTTCCGGCCCTGCTCTGGAAGTTTTAGCGATCGTGGCTTACAAGCAACCCATCGTTAAATCTGAAATCGATGAGATTCGCGGAGTCGAAAGTGGACATCTGTTGAGAGCCTTGATGGAAAAATCACTTGTTGTTTTTGAGGGGAAAAGTGATCTTCCGGGAAAACCGATGCAGTATGGGACTACCAAGAAATTTCTAGAAATTTTTGGCTTGAGAAATCTAAAAGAGCTTCCAACTTTGTCGCAAATTGATGAGTTGCTGCCGGATGGAATGACCGAGGAAGAAGCAAAGCCAACTCTCAGCCAGGTGACGGATAGTTTATCCCAAGCCATTGTCGGAAATTATTCGGAAGGCGAAGAGGAGCTCAGCAAAATCACCGATCAATTGATTGGAATTGACACCAGTTCTGATTTCTTTGAACAGGAGAAAGTTCGACAAAGGCAGCAAAAAGACGCAGAGAAAGCACAAAATATTCGAGAG
>JAYTZS010000273.1:0-3736 GCA_043741885.1 Bdellovibrio sp.
TTTACATTCGAAGTAGCAGTCTTGACTGTCGGAGTCGAACCTAATTCGACTACAGCCTTGGGTGGATGAATAGTTCCGCCCGCTCGGCTCCCACAAGAAGCAATACTTCTGTCAGCAGCTTGAGCTGAAGCGGATACCATCAGGACTGCAAACAAAGACAAGATCACTGTTTTCATACCAATCTCCTTCAGTTAATGACTTTCACAGTGATAACTTAGCGAACCTTGTGCCACTAAGAAACCTTCTGAAAAAACGAAAAAAGCTCTATTTTCAAGGGCTTAGGTCTTGTTTCAAAATGAGACGCTGTGAAGGTCGAAGAAAGGAGCGCAAATTGTCGCTTTAGGATCCCTCGGGGCTGACGTTGTTTTACTTGGTTAGGCCTGTTTTATCGTCAGCTGAATTGCCCGTGTTTGAGCCGTCGTTTAAAAGGTCATCGAACCGACTTTTATCGGGGGTGCGAATTTTTCCACTGAAGGCGTTCAAATTACAGAAATCACAACCTTCGCCAACCACTCCAGCTTGGGTCTTGCTAGGGCTGGAAGAATCATCAGCGGCAAAGGAAGTTGACGAAGAAGTCAGCACTAGAAGAGTCGCTGAGAACATTAAAACTTGGTTTAAAAATTTATTCATAAGCTCTCCTCAATTAATTAAAAAGTTCAGCTGTGGCCGGGGCGATCACATCTAGTAGGTTGTTAAAGGTGCTTGCTACTTGCATTGCTACTGTTGGTCCTTCTGCGCTGTTTACTTTGTCGATTTCGCCACTGGTTTTGTAGGACACTTTGATTGTTCCCAATCCAGGGCGGGTGACAATCACTGGTTTTCCGAAGCGCTCTTCGTATTCGATCTTGACGACCTTTTTTGCTTGGTCGGTGATCGTGGCAATTCTTCCCCGTTGATCGTAGGTCATTGTCACTTTCTGGCCGTCCGTGTTTTGAGCAAAAATCAAATTGCCCTTGGGATCATAGCGAAAATCTGCCTTTTTGGTGCCGATGGTTTTGCCTTTTTCGTTGGTCAACACAGTCAGCACTTGAGTGACTTTACCAGTCTTTGCTTCGTACTCATAAGTCAATTTAGCTGAATCACTATTTTTCACTTTCACTTGGCCAGTGGGATAATAGTCGTAAGTGTAGCGATCATTGTTGCGGCGGATAGCAATGGGTTTGCCAAAGACGGCGTGGTAGCTGATGTCGGTGATATTGCCGTTAACCGTGGAGGCGACTCGAGACAAATAGTTTTGGCCATCTTTTCTCTCAGCATACCAAAACTCGTGCTTGGATTGGTTGGTCACTTCTTTTCCGCAGGTCTTTTTTACATTCGACCAGTAATGCAGCTTTGGATCTTTGGGATCGAATTCGTATTTGTAGTTTTCCACACACTTTTCAAGATCAGTAAACCCGGTCACCCAGTCATTTTTCTTGTCATAGGTGAGAGTGATGAAACGCTTGTCAGGCCAAATTGCCTTTGTCATGTTGTGAACATCGTCGTATTCGTAAGTGTAAATATTGTTCCAAGCGCTTTTAGAAAAAGTCAGATCATTGGCACTTGAAAATTTGTATTCAGCAGTCAACCCATTCGGACCAGTGATCGATTTGACTTTTTTGTTTGAAAAAAACTTAAAGCTCAATTTCCTGCCGTTGTTGTCTACGATCTCTTTGAGGCCTGTCGAATCGTAATCCAACTTCAAATAATTTCCATTCTTATCATACTGATGAGTCATGCGTCCGGCATTGTCGAAGCGCATAAAAGATCCGTCCGGTAAATTTCGAGTGTAAATATTTTTAGCATAAGTGATGAATTCAACTTCTCGACCATTGGCAAAAAATTGAGTTCCTTCTTTGACTGGGACCGCGACTTTGTAAGACAAGGCAAACTTCGAGCGAAGATCTTGATCAGTAAGCATCTCTTCGGCTAACTTTTTGAGAGTTTTTTCGTCGCCTTTTTTGGCAGCCTTCATTTTCTCGAGGATTTGAGCAATTGTTCGATCAATATCTTTTCGACCAAACTCTCTCGGAGTGTAAAGCAATTCCTGGCCTGCTCCACATTCGGTGAGCTTGATATTTCCCTCAGCTGTGAACACCAAGTCGGTTTCAAAATCGGAGCACCAGCCGAAGCCGAACATCCCATCGAAAAGAGATTTGCTATTGTAAGTCCGATTCACTTTGAGGTCGTAACCCGAGCCGGGGACTTCAAGATCTACCCATGAATTAGAGAAATTGGCATTCTTCATATCAACAATCGCAAAAGCGGATGTTGAGGCAAAAAAAAGCGCGAAGAAAAACAGTTTTTTCATCCCTGAACCTCAATCAAAAAGGACCGTCATGACCCTTTGGTTAGACTTTTATTTTAACAAGTTTTCTAATGGTAAGACCACCGATAATTTGCAAGGTGAACATACTCATCAAAATGAGCAGTCCTAAGGTCGTAGTGAACATCGGCTTCACATAGCCTGGATTGGCCACCGAAAAGACCAAAAGCAGGACCAAAGGGATCACTGTGATGATGATTCCTTGCATGATACCTTGTGCAGTCATCGCTTCAATTTTTCGCTCGATCTTTTGTCGCTCTCGGATGGTCGAGCAAATGGTTGAAAATGTTTCAGCCAGGTTGCCACCGGTCTCTTTTAATATATTCACAGAGGTCACAAACATCTGAACATCAGCAATTGGAATCCGTTCACCCAGTTCGACCAAAGCCTCTTCCACACTGCGGCCGATCCGGATTTGCGATAAGACCAGTGCAAATTCCTGACTGATGGGAGCGGGCAAATTGTCGACAACTCTTTCCATGGCTTGTGTCACTGACAGTCCACTTTTAATTCCATTCGCCATGATGGTTAAGCCATCCACCATCTGTGCGACAAAAGTCTGGCACCTTTTTTGATAAAGTGCTTTGACGAGCAAAAGTGGCAAAGTCCAGCCTGCGTAAATGACTATCGAAGCCAATATCAGTCCAGTAATTGCATTCGGTAGCAGCAACAGAAAGGCAGCTGCCCCTAAGCCAAAGCTCAATAGCAAAAGCAACCAAGTGATTTTTTTAGGATCGATCTCGACAAACATGAGATCCAGCAGATGAAGAATTTCCGTACGGCTGCTCATGCTTCGTTTTGCCAATTTGTCATAAATTTTATTGTACCAAAGGAAAATAATTCCGCTGACACACAAGGAAATCAACGTAATGACAAGCCACTGATGAGCAAAGAGAGGGTGACTCACAACTTACCCCCGGTGCCAGTTTTTTTCAAAGCGGCCATTGGATTCTGGATCACTGGATTGGCTTTTAACGCCGTTGCTGCTTTGGGTTCATTGGAGAAAAGTTCCCTTGGGATAATGACCCCCTTCTGTTCCATCTTTTCAATGAAAGTTGGAATCATTCCCATCGCTTGATACTGACCTAATATTTTTCTATTTTTATCGAAGCCCGTTTCTTTGAAGCGAAAGATTTCTTGCAAGGTCACAGTTTCCCCCTGCATTCCGCACACCTCAGTGATATTGATCACTCGTCGGCTTCCATCCGACAGCCTTGAAATTTGCACGATCAGGTGAACTGCCGAAGAGACTTGCTCTCGAATCGCTCGCATGGGCAGATCCATTCCCGACATCAAGCACAAAGTTTCTAAACGAGCGATGCACTCACGAGGGGAATTCGCATGCGTCGTTGTCATCGAGCCGTCATGACCTGTGTTCATGGCTTGGAGCATATCAAGTGCGGCACCGTCTCGGGTCTCTCCCACCACAAT
>JAYTZS010000274.1:0-3731 GCA_043741885.1 Bdellovibrio sp.
TGCTTTGACAACTACCCTGTATTTGAATCGTGACTTATAGACAACTTTAGCCTGAGTTTTCTTTTAAATGATACGAGCTCCTTGCCATCAGTTAAGAACATCACCGTTTGCCCAAGATCTCGCATTTGGCTGAGCTCAGCCTCGATCGACGTCAATGAAATCTTTTTTTCCATCCACTTGCTGTTGCCGATGAAGAACTGAATGCCATCGACGACACCTGAGATTCCCTTTCCAGTTTCGGATTGGAATTTTTCAGCTTTTGAAAGTTCGCCGACTTTTCTTTCTCTCACATCTTTTACAATCGCCTGGGCTAATGGATGCTCACTGTAAAAATAGGCGACTAGTGTGCCAAGAGCGATCAGCGTAAACATATTCAAATTTCGAGTGCGAACTGAACTCCAACCACGCTCCAAAATCGGCCAGCCACACCACAAGACAACAGGGGTCGATAAGATCAACTGCAGCCAATTCATGGAAAGACCAGGGATGTGAACACTTGCTGCCATCTCCGACATCGCAAAGAGGATGAGCGGCACTGAGAAAACCAGTGAGATATAAAATCTTTGATTCATATCGATCAGTTCATGATTAGGACCCTCATTGAGCGAAGGTTCTAGTGGCTCGAGAGCCATTCCACAGAGCGGACAAGTTCCAGGTCCTATTTGTCGAATTTGTGGATGCATGGGACAGGTAAACTCATCTCCTTTTTGGACATCAGTCACAATTTGAGGTTGAAGAAATTTCTTAGGTTCCAAATCAAATTTTACTTTGCACTTAGGATTGCAAAAAAAATAATCGTGATCCTGAAAATGGCTTGTTCCACCCTTAGCAGCGAAGGGGTTGACCATCATGCCACAGACCGGGTCTTTTTCTGTTTTAGTACTCACGTCAGGAGTGATCGGATGAATTGAAGTGGTTTGGTGATCTTTGTGATCCATAGCATTTTTACTTTCTTCTTCCGATGGCCAGTAGAGACATAAGGAAAACCTCCAAAAGTTGGCTCACCCGAAAGTATCCTACCAGGTTATCCAACGTGCAACTGCACTTACAATGCCTTAGCAAAATTTACTTCGTCGCATATCGATATATCAAAGTAACTTTTAGAAAGAATTGTTTAGTTGTGACAGGCATAACAAGAAATAGCCTTTAAAACGACTTCTGGATCTGTTCCACGAAATTCTTCCTAGGTGAGTTCAAGCCCTCTTTGCGCGCTAGGATCTCGCCTCTATTATTTAAGAAAAAGATAACGTTGGAATGAATAAACTCGCCGTTTTGTAGCCGCTTGTACCGAATCCCAAGAGCCGCTGCCAATTCAGCAACTTCATTTGCCTGGGACGTGTAAAGAGTCCAGCTTTGCGGAAGCTTTCTCTTCAGTGCAAATGCTTTGAGCGTTTCAGTAGTTTCTCGGCCAGAATCGAGCGAAAAGAGAGAAACCTGAACTCGATCGAGCTTCAAGATTTGCAGCTCTTCGGCAATCCCCTTCAGATCTTCGACGATGAGTGGGCAGGAAGTCTGGCAGCCAGTGTACAACATCACTACCAGGCGCCCCTGAGCTTCCTGTTTACCTTCTCCCTGCAGCTCAGACAGTTTGACTGAGTGATTATTCTGATCTCTCCATGTGGAATCCAGCTGGTACAGCGAAGCGCCCGTCAAAGTAGGACTTGCTTTCAGATCTTCGTGATGATTGTGGGCAAATGCTAATATCGGAAACAACGCTGCAAAAAATAAAACTAGTCTCATTTTAAATCTCCTTGTAAATCACGTACACAGCGAAAACCCAAATTCCTGGAAGTGTATTTTGCTGTAAGGCTGCTGCGAAATGCAAAACGCATAAAGGCTGCATACAATCTTGGATCTTTCGCTTTCAGAGAAGCTCCACCGCAAAACATTGAGTCAGTTGGGGAGCCGCCACGGGAATCACCAGACATTATGGATTCGGCAAAGTTATCGACCCACTCCCAAATCAGGCCGTGGGAATCTTTCAGTCCGAATTTGTTGCTTGTCTTTAGCCCGACATTTCGTAGCTTTGCTCCGGGGCTGGAGTACCATTTGAGAATTTCTGACTCATATTTTGGGTTTTGAGCATCACTTGCCACTTCCCACTCTGCGATCGTCGGTAAACGCTTGCCTTGGGATTCACAAAATCGGCGGGCAACAAACCAGGAAACATTAGTCACTGGATATTGCGCCTCAGATTTTGCAAATTCATTTTTGTTTGGCCATTGCACCAGATATCCAGAATCTGCATAAAGGCTAATCACTTTTGATTTTGAATACTGAGGATGACTTTTTAAAAATAAGTGATACTGCTGATTCGTCACTGGAGCTTCATCCACCCAAAGAGGCCCGACGCTGGAGTCGGTCTCACCAGGCTCCCGAAACATCGGCTGATACAGTGCTCCAGGTAGCTTGACCTCAGCTGCAAGTGCTACAGATGCTAGATTCAAAATAAAAAAGAAGGCAGCGACTCTCACCTACTTTGTCCTTTTCACTTCGTCTGGAGTGACGGCGTCGCCTTTATTACCGAAACTATTTCGAACATAAGTGAGGACACTGGCAATATCGTCGCCGGACAGACCCAGTGCAGGCATCACACTGTTGAAGGTCTTGCCATTCACAGTGATCACTCCCTGGAGCCCCTGCTTGACAATTTTAATCGAGCGAGCTTTGTCAGCCATCAAGAAATCGGATTTTGCCAGAGGCGGAAAGGCGTCTGGAATGCCTTGAGCATTGACTTGATGGCAAGCCACACAGTTTGTTTTGAAAACTATCTCTCCGGCTTTCATGCGTTGTTCGAAATTGACTGGCATTGCTTCTGCTTTTTGTTCCATTGAAATGGGTTGGATTGCTTGGCCCTCGGGAAGGTAAATCGCATCGACGGTTTTCCCGGTGTAGATTCGAGGGTTGGCCACACCTGCGACCTTCATCATGCCGATAGCTCCTTTGTTAAAAGCTCGGAACAGCGAGTGATCGACCAATATGAGATTTCCCGGGACGTCGACTTTGAAGTCAACCATAGCGGCACCACCTGCGGGAATTAACGTCGTTTGAACATTTTTCTGATTCACCAGCAGGCCTCCCTCTTGATAGACATGATCAAATATTTCGCCGATCACATGAAAGGAAGAAATAAGACCAGGACCGCCATTTCCAACAAATAAGCGAACAGTCTGCCCTGCATCCGCTCTTAGCGCTTGATCTCCAGAAATCGCCCCGACTGATCCATTGAAAACGATGTATTCTGGTTTCTCTTGAATCGCTTTGTCCATATCAAACGATTGCAGTCCCCGTTCGCCAAATTTTCCTTTGGTGTAAAATTCTCCTTGAACGACGTAATATTCTCGGTCGACCTTAGGCAACCCCTCTTTGGGTTCAACCAAAATCATTCCGTACATTCCATTGCCGACATGCATGCCCACAGGAGCAGTTGCACAGTGGTAAACAAACAATCCTGCATTTAGAGCTCGAAATGAAAATGTTGATTTGTGTCCAGGCGCTGTGAATGATCCCTCCGCACCTCCGCCTTGGCCCGTCACCGCATGAAGATCAATATTGTGTGGAAGCTTATTCAAAGGATGGTTTGCTAAAGTAAAATCGACATAGTCTCCTTCGCGAATTCGTAGCATTGGTCCCGGAACACTCCCACCGAAAGTCCAAAAAGTGTAATCAACACCATCAGAAAGTTTTTTGATCACCTCTCAAACTTCGAGCTCAATTGAAACTCGCGCAGA
>JAYTZS010000275.1:0-3719 GCA_043741885.1 Bdellovibrio sp.
GGGCGAAGAAAAGGCATTTCAATTTCTCGGACAGTTCAATTCACAGCTTCATTCCTATGCGCCCAGTTGGTCATCGGCTTATGGGCTGTTTCAAAAAGCACAAGTAAAAGCTGTTTGGTCTTATGTGACCTCACCTGTCTATCATGCGGTCGAAGACAAATCGACAGATGTGGTGGCGGTTGATTTACAAGAGGGGCATCCAACCCAAATTGAATTTGCTGGAATTCCTGCAAACTGCCGAAATTGTGAACTGGCTGATAAATTTCTAGCTTTGCTTTTGTCCAAAGATGGACAGAAAATTGTTATGCAGAAAAACTATATGTTTCCAGTGATTCAAGGAGTGCGTGAAGGGACTTTGTTTGCATCGGTTCCTCAGTACAAGGTCACTGCGATGGATGTGATCCCAAATATTTCAGACCGAGAGCGCATTTTAAAAAAATGGGCTGCTCGGCGCCGAGGGGAATGATTGATCGCCCGGCGGGCTGGTTTTCTTTTCTTTTTGCTTTTTCTTTTTTGCCCTTACGGAATTTTATTGATGAAAGTGAGCGGCCTTGGGCCGATTGATCTCAGCGAAACTTGGTGGGCTCTCAAAAATTCGCTGGCTCAGGCGACACTCAGCGCCACCGGTTCAATGGCCTTGGGATTTTGGATGGTCCTGGGATTTTTCCAAATGCAGAAATCTCTAGGACCCGATCATCCATTAACTCGAGTGCTTCAGTTTTCTCTTTTGCTCCCCACTTTTTTGCCGCCCTTGTTTATTCTGTTGGTTTTACTCTCACTGTTAAACCCCTTTCCTTTCGGATTGGTCGGAGTCGTCTTGGCGCATCTTCTGATCAACGCAGGCTTGGTTGCACTTGTTTTAAAATCGATGGTCGAAAATAAACTGCGTGTTCTTTTGGAGGAAGCCTCTGTCTACGGAGTGTCGCGCAGGCTTTTCATAACTCACAGCTGGGGAATGCTCCGGCGAGATCTCATGTCGCTGTTCCTATTTGTGTTTATTGTTTGCTTTTGCAGTTTTTCGATTCCATTGATTGCTGGCGGAGGCCGATCAACAACACTGGAAATTTTAATTTATGAAAAAATAAGAATGAGTGGAAGCTGGAGCGAGGCTCTCACTCTGTCGTTTTTGCAGATTGTTTTTATTTTCCTGTTGTCGTTTTTAACAGCTCCAGTTCGAAAACAACTGTTAGGCCGTGGAGAAAAAATTCCTATTCTTCATAGCAAATCGGGTTTGATTGTCTTACTTGTTTATTGTTTGGGAACTCCAATTTATTTTTTCCAACAGACTTTATCTGGTTGGCCTGAGGTCTTTAAGATTCAGGGTCTGTGGGATATATGTTTGCAAGTTCTGCCTCTCAGTTTTGTTCTCGGGTGGATTGTCGGAGTGTTGATTCTCGCTCTGCTTCTGCTGACGGCCTACTGCGCGCCTTCGCGCTCGCTTCATCGACTGATTCAAGGGATGGTATCGCCAAGCACAGCCCTGCTAGGTCTTGCTTTGCTTTTGCTTTCTTCGAATGAGCAGCCTTGGAACTGGATCAAGTGGACGATCGGGTTCGCCTACTTGGTATTTGCGACTTTGTATCGATGGGCCTGGGATCATGAGCTGTCCAGTTTACAAGATCAAATTCAGGTCGCTCAAACACTGGGAGCTTCTCGAAATTTAATTTTTCAACATGTTCTCTTTCCACAATTGATCACTCCCGCCTGCCGGATTGCATCTGTCGCAAGTCTTTGGGCTATCGGAGACTTCGCACTCAGTAAAATTTTGATTGCGCAAAATGTGACTTTGTCTTTGTTGATTGAAAGCCTGATGTCTAGTTATCGTTTGCAAGCAGCGCAGGCCCTGCTCAGTTTAGTTTTTATTTTGGGAGCCTGTTGCTATTTCTTTTTCTGGAGCCTCGCCTATGTCGGTCGTCGAACAGCTGAATAAAAAATTTGCAGGATTTGAAATTCATATCCCCAGTTGGGAAATTCCAGACAGTGGGATTACTGCATTGTGGGGCCCTTCGGGTTCAGGTAAAACCAGTGTGTTTCGAATTTTGCTAGGGCTGGATTCTTGTCCTGGTTTTCGCTGGATTTGGAATGAGCGGGATTTGGCTTTGGCACCGGTGGCCGACAGAGGGCTTGGGGTTGTGTTTCAGAGTCAGGATCTTTTTCCACACCTCACAGCTGAAAAGAATATTTACTTTGCGTCTCTGGCTCGACGGGTTCCGGCTGAGAAAGCAGATGAGCGGTTTCGCAAACTTTGCGAAGTTTTAAAGCTAGATTCGTTTCTGCAAAGGAAGGCGCAGTTGTTGTCTGGAGGGGAAAAGCAGAGGGTGGCTCTAGCTCGGGCTTTGATGTCTTTTCCTCGAATGCTTCTGATGGATGAGCCTTTTTCTTCACTTGATGAAAGTTTGAAATCTGAAGCTCGGCTTTATGTTAAAAATCTTTTGTTTAGTACTGGGACGCCGGGTTTGCTGATCACTCATGATGAGAGAGATCTTGATGTGCTTGCGGATCATGTGACGAAGATTGATCGGGGTCGATTGGTGGAGTCGTGAGCTTTGGTTTTTGATTGGCTAATGCGCGGGTGGAGAATGGAGCGCGTATTTAAGGTTGTGCCGCTTGTTTCCTGCTGATTTTTTCAAAATCAGCAGTTCGGGATGGGGGGCCTTCTTTTTTGTTAGTAACAGGCTCTTCTTTAGAAATGTTTTAGGCACCTATTAGACTTGTTTAAACTGTCTTGAATTTAGACAATATCCAACAATCCTCATGTTTTAACGCAATGTGTCGATAAGATGAGTAACGACTGAATGGGCTTTGTGTCTGTGCTGAGCGACCTCTGTCCTGTCTTGAAATGAGACGGGGGAAGGGGCTCCTGTGGGTTTACGGATCAATACGAATTTGGCCAGCTTGGCAGCTCAAAGGCAGGTCTCTGTGACTCAGAGACAGTCTGAGGGCGCGATGAGATCGCTGGCCAGTGGGAGCCGCTTTGATAATTATTTGAACGACTCGGCTGATCAGTCTATTGCAGAGGAACTGCGTGGGCAGATTTCTGGAGTCAAAGCTGGGAAGGGCAATGCGGAAAATGCTCAATCTTTTATTCAAGTGGCAGAAGGTGGCTTGAATGAACAAAATAATATTTTAATTCGCATGCGAGAGTTGGCTGTGCAGGCGGCGAGCGATACTTTTTCGGATAGTGAACGGGGATTCCTCAATTCGGAATTTTCTCAGTTGGCGAAAGAAGTAGATCGAATTGCCCAAACGACTCAATTTGGCTCGACTCATCTTCTAACTGGGAATAACAAGACTTACGATTTTCAGGTTGGACCCAATGGTGGAAGTGAAAATATCATCAAATTCAAATCGGAGACGGACACTCGGGCAAATTCTTTGGGTGTGGGTGGCTTGGATGTCGAAAGCACTTCGTCGGCGAGGGATTCGTTGCAATCATTAGACGATGCCTTGACTCAAGTTGCAGGTGCGCGGGCTAATTACGGGGCGATTCAGAGCCGTCTGGATTCGGCGATCAATCATGCGGCTGGGCAAGCGGAGAGTTTGCAAGCGGCGCACTCTCGCATCGCCGATACCGACGTGGCCGAAGCAACCAGTCAAATGTACAAATCCCAAGCCTTGCAACAATACCAAATCAGCGTTCTCAACGAAGCAAACCGATTCCCAGGCTCAATCCTTCGCCTGATCGCCTGAGCGGAGGTGCCTGCCCTTTTTTGCGAACG
>JAYTZS010000276.1:0-3686 GCA_043741885.1 Bdellovibrio sp.
TATGCTGTAGATCTGGCAGAAAGTGGTCAGGCAGCAGAAATGCTCACTGCCGAAAATGAATATGACTTGATTATTTTAGATGTGATGCTGCCGGATCAAAATGGTTTGGACACGGCTCGGCACATGCGAGCCGACGGCTACGGTGGACCGATTTTGATGCTCACTGCGCTCTCGACAACAAAAGATAAAATTCATGGCCTGGACGCCGGAGCTGATGATTATTTAACCAAGCCCTACGAATTTGATGAACTTCTTGCCCGCGTGCGAGCTCTGTTGCGACGAAAAGGCTCCACTTCGGGCTCGTCGAATTTGAAATACTCTGATCTAGAACTGGATCTGATACACAGAACAGTAACGCGAGAAGGAAAAGACATTTCCCTAACCGCAAAAGAGTTTGCCTTGCTCGAGTATTTTATGAGAAATCCAGAAAGGCCGCTCGGCCGAGTCTCCATCGCCGAACATGTGTGGGACATTCATTTTGACTCAGAAAGCAACGTCATTGACGTTTACATCAATCTTTTGCGGAAAAAAGTAGACGCTCCCTTCGGCAAACGTTTGATCCACACCGTGGTCGGAGTCGGCTATGTCCTTAAGCAAGCTTAGCAAAAGCTTCAGCCGAAGGATGAGCATTCGCACACGGCTGACTTTGCTCTTTGTGAGCATTTTTGGCAGCACCCTGATCATCTTCGGAATTGTCACTTTTGACTTTCTTTCGTCCTCACTTTTGAAAGAGTTTGACGATGCCCTTTTTAATTACGCCGTCGATGTTTCTGAGGGAGTCGTGCTCAATCCAGCCGGCGATTTGGCCGTGAGCTCAGCCAACGTCGACCAAACCAAAATTTACCCTTTCTCTTTGGGAACTGCCTTAATTCAAATTCGTCATATCAACGGAACCGTGCTCTCTCAATTTGGAAATTTTGGAAACCTCAACTTGCCTTATAAAAGAGATTTTCAGAAGTTAGCAAAAGGTGAAGAATCTGCCTTTGATACGACGAACAAATTGGACGGGCTTCCGAACAAAGAAGCACCGAATTACCGAGTCGTTAGTTTTCCCTTAGACAATTCACCTATTCCGCAACTGATTTTGCAAATTGCAGTGCCCCTGGCTTTCGTTGACAACCAAATTCAAAATCGTCGGATTCTATTTGCCACTGGAATCCCCATGATCATTTTAATATCTACTCTTGCTAGCTTTTTTCTTTCCTCAAGGGCTTTAGCTCCGGTCCAAGATATTGTGCAAAAAGCCAATGACATTGGAGCAACTGAACTGTCTCAAAGACTCCCAGTTCCTGAAGCAAAAGACGAAGTTCAAAGTCTGGCTCTGACCTTGAACGAAATGCTTGGACGGATCGAGCAAGCTTTTCAAAGTCAGGAGCGCTTTGTTGCCGATGCCTCTCACCAGCTATTGACCCCTCTCACCATCATGAAAGGCGAAATTGAACAGACGGTGCGGACGATGACTGGCGCCAGCGAAATGACTGCAATGACGTCTGTCTTGCAAGAAGTGGATCACCTCATCTCTTTGGTCAAAAATCTTTTAGTTTTGGCTCGAGTGGATGCTGGCCTGGGGGCAATGAATCTGCGAAAACTTTTTTTCGATGAAATTATTTTGGACGCCATTTCTCGCTCTGAAAAAATTGCCAGGGCCAAGGACATACGATTGAAATTCGACATTCAAAATCAGTCCGGACGTGAAGAGTGGCATCCACAAGTCATGGGAGATGAAGACCTCCTGCAAAATTTGGTTTTCAATTTGATAGAAAACGCCATCAAGTATTCGGATCACTCGAGTTCTGTCTCAATCGAACTCGAGTGGGATTTGAAAGAACAGATTTTGAAAGTCGGAGATTCAGGGCCTGGGATCCCTCCTCGGCAGATTCAAACCATCTTTGATCGCTTCAGCCGTGCCCAGAATAGCAGCAAAAAGGTCGAAGGCTATGGCTTAGGACTGGCCATTGCTCGGAAAATAGCTATTAGCCATCGTGCTGAATTAACTGGGAAAAACAGGGGAAATGGCACGGGAGCCGAGTTCCAACTGAAGATTAAAAATATTTAATCTCTCTTTCATCAGGTATTGACCCCCATCGGGTAATCTAGTTTGAGTTCAACAACAACAAACAAACCTTTGGAGGTTTTATGAAAGCTCTCTCTATCGTAACTGCTGTTTTGTTCATGGCTGGTGTTGCATCTGCTAATTCTTCAGCTGCTCCTGCGGCAACTGCGGCTGCTCCTGCTGCAACTGCACCAACTGGTGACGCAACTGCGGCTGCTCCTGCTGCTGGCGAGCACAAAGACATGAAGAAAATGAAGCACTCTAAGAAATCAAAGAAAGCACCTGCTGAAGGCGAAACTAAGTAATCGAATTTTCGCACTCAGTGAAAACTGAATAGCGAAATAAATTTCTGCCTTTAAAGACCCCGCTCACAAGGCGGGGTTTTTGCTTTTTATTCTCTTGAGATCGCTGTGATCGCTGGGTTGATGTTACACTCGACCTACTTTTTTTTGGGAAGCAGGATTTAATTGAATGAGACAAGGGCGGTATCGGAAAAATTATCTCTCCCGTGAGCAGTGTTTGGACTTTGCTGAAAAGTTTGCGTTTTTTGTTCAAGCTCTGCAAACACGGTTTCTGAGTGATGAGATTAGCTCCGCTGAATTTACAGCAGCTTATGTCTTTAATGGCCTTCAGGTTCTTCGTCCAAACAATTGGAAAGGCAGTCGCTTTGGGAGCAAGTTGCTTCCTGCCGCCTTGCCGGTCCATTTGCAGTTATTTTCGCAATTTGGCTTTCGTGGTTTGGCTTTCGTGGTTTGGCTTTGGCGGTCAATCTTTCTTTGCTCCGTTGGCACCTAGAACCTGGTCTGCTGCAGTTGTTTTTTGAAATTCCCTCCGTACAAACCGTGCTTGAATTGCAGGCCCGTGGAATACGTTGTGTCACTTGTCTTTGCAAAGTCCATGAGCTTCGAACTTACGTTCTTGAGGAAAGAGATCCTCTTAGTTTCACTGTTCATGATCTCATCCACGCCGATCATTTTTTGGCTGATCCCGAGTCCTTACTTTTTTACCTTGGCCAGCAAAGTTCATTTGAACCACAGTTCATGTCCTGTTTAAAATCTCTCAATACGCCTGCCGAAACTGCCGAACAACTTAGATTTTTGCAGCAAACTTTGTTCCTTCATGGTCAGCTGCCCGCGTCGGAAACGAAGGGTGCGGAGAATTCTGTTTTAGGCTGACTTTTTTTATGAACTTCGACAAGATTGGGAGCTCATTCTTTTTGGGGATCAACTGTCGGACAGGAGCTTGGAATGAAAAAAATCAAAGTAGCAAATCCAGTGGTCGAACTTGACGGTGACGAAATGACTCGGATCATTTGGCACTTCATTCGCGAGAAGTTGATTTTGCCATACTTGGAAATCGATTTGAAATATTTTGACCTTGGGATGGAAAATCGCGACAAGACCGACGATAAAGTCACTGTCGAATCCGCCGAGGCAATTAAGCAATACAATGTCGGAGTTAAATGCGCGACGATCACTCCTGATGAAGCACGAGTGAAGGAATTCAGTCTAAAACAGATGTGGAAGTCTCCCAACGGAACTATTCGAAACATTTTGGATGGGACGGTTTTCCGCGAGCCGATCATTTGTCAGAATGTTCCTCGACTTGTTCCCAATTGGACGGCACCAATTTG
>JAYTZS010000277.1:0-3683 GCA_043741885.1 Bdellovibrio sp.
CAGAAAAGCAAAAAACCAACTTTAGAGATGATATCCGGAAAAAATCGGAGAAAGATACTGTCTTGGAGAAGACTCAAAATGAAGAATCACCTGATTAGCCGTCTTGCATTGTGCTGTCTGTTTCTCGTCAGCGGGAAAAATTCCACTTCTCACGCCGATGTGGTGATCGACAAACTGACCTGGGCTCCATCTGGCCCGGCAGCAACACCTGAAAAAAAACAAAGCGAAAATCAAACGGAGAATTTTGAGGGCGAAAAGAATGTTGCAGCACTTAGCAAACAGAAAAAATTCGAAAGCGGCAAACAGTGGACCGAATGTGCGACAGCAGCGAAAGTCAACTTCGCTCAGATAAAAAACCTGAAGGGTTGGATCCTGACCTCCTGGTTGCATTGTGCAAGAGAAGCTTCATTGCAAAAGAAAAACTCAGACAATCTGCTTCCAGCTTTGAAAGTTGCAGATTCGCCGCCGCAGGTTTTTTTGACTGGCCCGTGGAAGAAAGAACTGGCGGCTGAAGCAGTCAAAGCTCGTATGACTTTTGTGGAGTTGACTCAAAAAGCAAAGCCTGATGAAGCGTGGAAACAGATTGAAATTTTAATAGAACAGAGAGAGCACCTAGATAAACCGCAAAGAGCGAAAATTTATTCCGTTGCGGGTGAGCTAGCTCAGAATAAAGCGCAACTAAAGGCAGCACAGTTCTTTTTTGAACAAAGTCTCAATGAACAAGAGGCCAAAGCAACTAGGGAAAAATTAAGTTCAGTTCTTTTTGCGCTGAACGAGAGAAAGAACTCGGTTGCTACCGAGAAAACTGAGCCAGATGTATCCGAAGCTGAAGGAAATTTCGAAGAGCGCTTCAAAGCTTCGTCCAAGAGCAATGACTTGATCACTTTGATGGACGACTGCATTTCTTACTTGAAACAATTTCCATCCGGGCGTAGAGCGAAATGGGCGCAAGAAAGAATTCTTGAAATTTACCTTTCGATTCTTGAGCAAAATCGCAGCAGTTCAAATTCGAATTCGAATTCAAGCCCGGCCGCAAATTCAAGTGCGGGCGGCGATGTAACTCCCGATGGGGCTATAGCCGCACCGACGGCGTCCGGGCGAAATAATTCTATCTTGAATGCCAATTCGCTTCGTGATCGAAGCTTGTCGTTGATGGAAAAAGCCGATGGTCAAAGATTATTGGATTGGGCACGCCAACTTCATCGACGTTCGGATTCAGTCGGAAGTCTGAGATTGGCCGAAAAAGCTTTGGGAACACTGTCCGAGTCAGCTGCGGGTGCGGTCCTTCTTTACATTTCTGGACGTTCAGCGCAGTTTTTGGGAGATTACAAAAAATCAAAAAAATATTTTGAACAGTATGTCGATAGCGCCTCTGGAGGAGAGGATTTTAATGAGGTTCTTTTTCGTTTGGGGCTGGTCAACCTGCGATTGCATGAGCCCTCAAGTGCTGTTGCTGCTTTTGAGAAACTCCTGAAGCAAAGAAATATTGATCGCTATGAATTGAATGCTAAATACTGGCTGTTCCGAAGCCTCCAAGCAGTCAACAATCCGCGAGCGTTAGCGGTGGCCGATGAGCTGCTCTTGAAATATCCATTTTCCTATTATGGCTTGAGAATGCGAATGGAGCGGGCCGGCGGCCTTCTGGAGTGGCCGACCAGTCTGAAAACTAGCAAAGAGCTCGAGGGTGAAATCACCTACTCTTCGACTCAGAAAAAAGCATTGGAGCGAGCTCGTCTGCTGGCAGCCAGTGGATGGATTTCTGAGGCTCTGGCAGAGCTTTCAGAAGTTCCAATGCCAAATGAGCCTGCGGCTAAAGTTCTTTTGGCACAAAAATTTTCCAGATGGGGAATTTATCCTCCAGCGATTCGCTTGGTGAATGAAGCCGGGGAGCTTGATCCAGAGCTGCGTTCCTTGGAAATTATTAATTTGTCTTTGCCCAGAGCTTACCAAAAACTTGTTGACGAGCAGGCGGCAAAACAAAAACTCAATCCAATTCTTATCCGAAGTTTGATTCGTCAAGAGAGTGCTTTTGGTCCGAAAGCAATTAGCACCTCCAATGCTTATGGCCTGATGCAACTGATTGGTCCAACGGCTTTGGAGGTCGCTAGTGATATGGGACTTCGTGGATTGAGCTTACCTGAAGATGTTTTCCTGCCAGATAACAATGTTCAGATGGGAACTTTTTATCTCAAAAAGATGCTCAAACAGTTCAATGGAAATGTGCCCCTGGGATTAGCTGCCTACAATGCAGGCCCCGCTAGAATGTCGATTTTCGTCCAGTCCCGTCCCGAGGTAGGTGAGCAAATGCAAAAGTTTTCTTCCGATCCTTGGGATGAAATGTGGTTCGATGAATTGCCCTGGACAGAGACAAGTTTTTACGTGAAAGCAATTTTGCGAAATACAATTTTGTATCGACTCTCAAACCAGGCCGAAAGTCCGCGCGTGGATGAACGTCGCGTCCAGTTTGGTTCTGTGATATGGGATCAGATGACGGTCAAGCCGTGAAAAAAGACGCTCTTCTGTCACTCAGCAAGCACTTGCAGCATTAAAAAATGAAGTTCAATCGCGATCTTGAATTGCGACCCGCATTCTCTTTGGGTAGACTTAAGAAATGATAAATAAGAAAAAATGGAATGTTGCAATCGGGCTTTCAGCTTTGCTGATTATGGCCTCTGGCTGTGCTCATCAAGCGAAACTGCAAAATCAATCTCAGACGCCACTTCTAGATTCAAACCAAACTGCAGGTCAGCCCAAAGTTCAAGGTTCGGTTCAAGGTTCAGTTCAAGGTTCAGATGGTGGTGGCCTAGCTGAAGCTGGCGGCGAGATCACTCCGCAAGTGACTTTGCGGGATGTCGAGTCTTATCGCTTGACCGATCCAGAAGGGCCCAAAGTTGTTGATGAAGAGCTCGAGCAGATTCCAACCGAAATCAATCCCCTTGTGAACAAATGGGTGGATTATTTTCAAGGAAAAGGCCGTCCTCACATGGAGCGCTATTTGGCTCGCAGTGCGCGCTACATGAAATTGATGAAAAAGATTCTTAGGCAAAATGGTTTGCCAGAAGATCTAGTTTACATTGCATTGATTGAATCTGGATTTACTTCCAAAGCAACGAGCCGGGCCGCGGCCGTCGGTTACTGGCAATTTATTAAAGGAACTGGAAAACGATACGGATTGGAAATCAATTCATTGGTGGATGAGCGCCGAGATCCGGTAATGTCGACTCAAGCTGCAGCTGAGTATTTTAAAGGTTTGTACAGTGTTTTCGGTTCGTGGTATTTGGCGATGGCCTCTTACAATGTGGGCGAAAATCGAGTGAAGCGGGAAGTGATGAATCATTTCACTCGAGATTTTTGGGAGTTGGCAGCAAAGCGTCGATTCCCAAAAGAAACAATCAACTACATTCCAAAATTCATTGCAGCTAAGTTGATTGGCAACAATCCAGAAAAGTATGGATTCACCAATATTGAATACTTAACTCCAATTGAATTTGAACATGTTAAATTGGAAAAGCCAGTGAACTTGCGATTGCTGGCTGAGAAAATGGGAATCAATTACGACGATTTGAAAGATCTCAATCCAAAATTCAAAGGTGAAATTGCGCCAATGAAAACAGTGGGATTAGAGATTCGAGTTCCTCTAGGACAGATTCAAACTGCCTTAGCGGCGGCAGGAGCGGCTTCTG
>JAYTZS010000278.1:0-3681 GCA_043741885.1 Bdellovibrio sp.
CTTGCGAGCTTTACCCTGCAATCGAGCCCGAAACCTATCTGGAAATCCGCCCATAAATGGAAACCCTTAAGGGATCCTTCGAGCTCCAGCCATTAGCCAAGGTCTAGACCCTGTCTTTCGCAGGTCGTCGCTAGATTTAATAGCTGAAAAAACAAAAGGATGAGAGCGTTTGAGACAGTTCAAAAAAGGAATTTTGAAATGAAAAATCGGATCGCAGAGCTCGTTCAAGCGGCCTCCCAAATTGTGCTGGGGAAAGAAAAAGAGATTTTCCAAGCCGTCACCTGCCTTTTAGCTTCAGGTCACCTTTTGATCGAGGATGTTCCTGGCGTCGGCAAAACGACTTTGGTCAAAACCCTGGGTCAACTCCTCGATCTCAAATCCAAGCGAATCCAGTTCACAGTCGACCTGCTACCCTCGGACATCATTGGTTCGCCCATTTTTGATCCGCGCGATCATCAGTTTCACTTTCATCCCGGCCCGCTTTTTTCTCAGCTCGTTTTAGCCGACGAATTGAACCGCGCCAGCCCTCGCACTCAAAGTGCTTTGCTGCAAGCCATGGAAGAAGGTGAAGTTTCGGTAGATGGAGTGGTGCATGTTTTGCCGCAGCCATTTCTGGTGATTGCAACGCAAAATCCGCATCAGCAAACCGGAACCTTTCCATTGCCAGAAAGCCAATTGGATCGCTTTTTGATGAGTCTGGAACTAGCTCATGCTGAGCCGGAAATCGAAATTCAAATCTTGTCGCAAAAAAACTCGCAAGAAAAATTACGGGCTTTGAAGCCAATGCTGACTTCGGAGGAATTGCTACAAGTTCAAGCCAATGTTCGCAGCATTCACATTCCCGAAAAAGTGGCTCGCTATATTGGCGAACTGCTCACAGCGTCGCGGATTTCACAAACAGCGTGGTTTCCTCTTTCGACGAGAGCTGGTCTAGCAGTGGTGCGGGCTGCTCAAGCTCATGCTTTCTTGCATTCGAGAGATTACTTGCGGCCAGAGGATGTTCAGGCCGTTATAGTTTCAGTTTTGGGACATCGGTTGGGAGGATTTCATGGAATTCGTCAAGGACGCGTCTGGGCTGAAAGCCTTCACTCATCGACTGCAGTTCCAAGGTAACCTTTTTCAAAAAACGAAATGGCTAGAAAAACCCAATAAGACTTTTATTGCTCCCACTGGATTTGGTTTCACCTTTGGAATGCTCAGCCTAATTCAGTTGATCATGGCAATTGGCTCACAAAACAATTTGATCTACTTATTTGTCTTCTCGGAAATTTCTATTGCTTTGAGCAGTATGTTTTTTACGAATTCGAACATCTTGAAAACTCGCTTGAAAAAAATGAAATGTTCGACGGCCTTTGCCGGAGAAGAAACCTGGGTGCAAGTTCAGCTGTTCAATGGAAAGAAAATTCCTCCACAAAATTTGCAAGTTTCATGGACGAAAGCACAAACGGATTTCAAATTTCCTCTCGACTCTTTTCTCGAAACTTTTCTCGAAAATTTGCAGTTCAGCTTGCCCTGGATTCCAAAAAGGCGAGGTCTGCAGAGTTACCCACGGCTGCGCATTCAGAGCACATTTCCCTTTGGCTTGTTGCGCGCGTGGAAAGTTCTTCAGACCGAAGGGGAATTGCTGGTCTTTCCGAAACGGCAAGGGTCTCCAGTGTTTCCGATTTCTGCTTCTCTGCAATCGGCCCAGGAGAATGCAGGTTTGTTTTTTGATCTTCGAGTTTTCGCACCTGGAGATTCGCCGCGAAGAATCGATTGGAAAGCGAGCTTGCGCACTCAACAATTTTTGATCCGGCGCTTTGAGCAAGAGGGAACACCTCGGCTGAATTTCATTTGGCAACAGACCGAAAAATTGCCGCTGTTTGAAGATCGAGTGTCTCAGTTGGCCTTGTGGGTGGACTTGGCCGAGAGAGAATCGGCAGTGTATTCGCTTTGCATTGGCAGTTGGCAGTCGAAACAGTCTTCCGGACCGTCTCATTGGAAAGACTGTCTCGAGTATTTGGCTTTGTTGGAAGAAACCAAATTGAATGGAATTTAATTTTTTTCGCAACATTGTTTTGATGACCAGTCTGGCTGTTTTATCGGTCTTGACCTGTTTTGAAGTCCCAATTTTTGTTTCAGCTTTTGTGCTGATTTTGTGGATTTGGAAAAGGCTCTCGGATGCCCGCCAAATTCCGGTGCTGCCTCGAAATTTCACTACCGTTCTCGGTGTTTTGCTTTTGGGATTTATCCTTTTTCAGTACCGAACACTGTTTGCCGAAGAACCTGCTAGTGCACTTTTGGTCGGCCTGACAGCTCTCAAGGTCATGGATTATAACAATCAGCGAGATCATTTGAGTGTGGTGCTTTTAGGATTTCTATTGCTCACTTTAAAGCCACTCTTTGGCATGGATTTGTATCTTTTCCCAATTCAAATGGCCTGTATGTTTGGACTTTGGTGGGCATTGACTGAAAGAAGGGAAAATTCTTTCGTCAGAAAACATCTCTTGCAGACCTACCGAAATCTGTGGCCGATTTTTCTCGGAGCGATTCCAATTGGAGCTTTTCTTTTTGTTTTGTTTCCACGAATTGTCTTGCCCTGGGCGGCTTCGCGTTCTCACGGGGGCCTTGCACAAATGGGTTTTTCTGGCGAACTCAATCCCGGACAAGTCGCGGAGCTGGCCTCTAGTTCTAACTTGGCTTTTCGAGCCCAGTTTTTGTCGGGAGAAACTCCAGACATCAAAGATATGTATTGGAAAGGAGTCATCCTTCAAAAATCTGAAGGCCTGGCTTGGAAAACTCGATCTCGTCCCGCAAGCAAGCGAGATGTGGGGCCAAAAGTGGCAGTCGACCCGATTCGCTATCAAATTATTTTAGAACCTGGCTCGGGCGACAATCTGTTTACTTTGGATCCGACCACTTCGTTGAAACTGTCGGAAGGCTCAGCCACTTTGCTGCAAGGTTACGTTTGGCGCGCTACTTCTATTTCGGGAAGGCCTCAAGTTTATCAAGCTGAGAATTTGCCTGAAGAGTTTGATTCAGAACCTCCGGGTCCCGACGCCTTGGAGATTCCTCGACTGCCTCCGGAAGCAGCCGAATGGGTGCGCCAGACCAAACAAAAATTCTCCAGTCTTGCCGAGCGAAAACAGGAACTTCGAAAATTATTTTCGGATCCGGATTTAATCTACACTCTGTCTCCAGGAATTTACAAAGCAGGTGATCTTGATCAGTTCATTTTCCATCGCAAGCGAGGGTTTTGTGAGCATTTTTCGGGAGCTTACGCCACCTTGGCGCGGGCTTTGGGAATTCCCTCTCGAGTGGTTGCGGGATATCAAGGTGCTGAGCTGAACCCTCTCGGACAGTTTTGGAAGATCACTCAACGGCAGTCGCATGCTTGGGTTGAAACTTGGACAGGAAAGCAGTGGACTCGGCAAGACCCAACGACCTGGGTGCAAAAAAATGAATTCACGCGCTATCAGCGACAGACCTTTTTTGAATGGTTGAATCAAGCGGAAGATGTTTATGAAGCATTGAATTTTCGTTGGACCTCGTTTCTGATTGATTTCGACCAGCAAAGTCAGAAATCACTTTTGAAAGAGTGGGCGCCTAAAGCTTTCCTCGCGGTCATTTTGCTTTTGAGCTTTGCTTTCTTGGTGCGCCTGATTTGGAACTGGGCTTCAAAAGCAGGTTCAAAACACAGGC
>JAYTZS010000279.1:0-10194 GCA_043741885.1 Bdellovibrio sp.
CCAAAGTCGATGAGGTCAAAGCCACTTGCAATGCCTGCAATTGGTCGGCTTATCAACCCAATCTCAAGTGCTGCACTTTTGAGCCCTATTTGCCAAACTTTCTCGTCGGAGCGATGTTTGAAAGTGCTTCGACTGCACCTTCAGCACTCAGTGCACTTCGCGATAAGATTGAACGGCGACAGTTCAGTCTTCCGATTGGCATGACTGCCAGTGTAAAATACCAAGTTGAGTTCAATCAGAGAGAAGAAAAAGATTTTGGCAACAAGGCCGACTGGCTTTGCCCGTATTTCAATCGTCAGCAGCAAAATTGTGGAATTTGGAAAAACCGAGGTGCGGTCTGCACGACTTACTACTGCCAATCCAGTTATGGTGTGATGGGTGACGAATTCTGGAAACAAATGAATGATTATCTGACTTATGTCGAAATGGCTCTCATGGAAGAGATTCTCGTTCACTTGGATTTCTCGCCTCGTCAGATCAGTGATTGTCTGCAGTATCTCAACCGGCAAGAGGGTTCCAAAAGTGAGTTGGCGCTCGACAGTCTCAGTCCGGCCCGGGCTAAAAAATTGTGGAATGGTTATTTCGACGAACAAGAATCCTTCTTTCGAAAAGCCTATCAAATGGCCTTAAAATTGGATAAAAAGAATTTCAAAGAAGCCCTTGGTGAGCTTGGTGAGCAGATCGAAGACTCTTTGCTCGAAAGCTTACATGAATTGCAACTCTCTACTTGAAGCAGGTCCTATGAACCTCAAAGAACGAGGCGATCAGATTGCCGGCGAATTTGCCAAACTGGCCAATTGGGAAGATCGCTACAAAATGATTATTTCTTTAGGCAAAGCGCTTGCAGATTTTCCAGAGCAGTTTCGCACAGAGGATCTAAAAGTGAGGGGCTGCCAAAGCCAAGTGTGGTTGCACGCAAATCTCAATTCCAAAGGTGAAATCGAATTTCAAGGAGACAGCGATGCTCTTCTGGTTAAGGGATTGGTTGCCCTGCTGTTGAAAGTTTATTCTGGGACCACTCCGGTAGAGATTCTAACAACTCCGCCTGATTTTATGAAAGCCATTGGCTTTGAGGGAAATCTTTCTCCGAGTCGGGCCAATGGGCTTTTTTCAATGCTCAAACAAATTCGTTATTATGCCACTGCCTATGGTCTGCTAAACAAACAAACCCAAGCTTAGGCTAATCTTTAGCTTAATGTTTAGCTTAATGTTTAACAGTAGCGTGCACTTTGTGAGTGTCGTCGTAATCATCGAGCTCGCCTAAGAAAGCGACAACATCTTTCATCTGCTCGTCGCTGAGATCAGTTGTGTTTTTTGCTTTGAACGAGGGGCTGGCTGAGCCAACGGTCCACCCTCGAACTGTTAGTGCTTTTTTGATGTCTTCTAGGTTTTCAAGATCGCCATAAAAAATGCAATCCAAACCATCCTTTAAAACTTCATTGGCTCCGACCTCGATGGCCTCTTCTTCGGGATCGAAGGTTCCCGCTTTGTGGGCTTCAATTTCAGCCACTCGCTCAAACATCCAAGCAACCGATCCGCTCTCACCCAAATTGCCTTCATGAGATTTGAAAATAGTGCGGATTTCGGGCACAGTTCGATTTCGATTGTCGGTTTGGCATTCGACTAGAACTCCGATGCCGTGCGGGCCGTAGCCCTCATAAAGCAATTCTTCGATCACTGAGCCGTCGTCGAGCAATCCTGCTCCCTTTTTCAAAGCGCGCTCGATGGTCTCATTGGGGCATTGATTTTTTTTGGCCATTTCAATTGCCAGTCGCAAGCGAGAGTTCATTGCTGGATCCGGTCCACCCATTTTAGCGGCGACTTGAATTTCTCTTGCCAGCTTGGTGAAAGCGGCGCCTTTTTTCTGTGCATTGGCGGCTTTGATCGGACTCTTCCAGCCTTTTCCCATTTCAGACCTCCGGTGATAGAAAATTTATTCTATCGGCTTCCGATATTTCTTGTAAAGCCCACCGGGGTTTGGCTTAAAGTGTTATGATGGTTTTTCAAACGCACTCCGTCTGGGACAAAATTTCAAACTTGGAAACAAGTCTCAGTCTGGCTTTTTCCATGGGGTCGAATGCAGGTGAGATCCCGCGAATTCCGGCTCGAGACATCTCCTTGCTGTCACCGCGAGTGCATCCTCCAAAAAAAGGACTTTCTTACAAAGAAGGCCAAGCCCGGTTGCTGCATGATCTTGCCAATATTGAGCTGCAGGCTATGGAGCTGGGACTTCGAACCTTGTTTGAGTTTCCGTTAGCTCCGTTGGCTTTTCGTGAGCAGTTGGTCGAAGTGGTGCGGTCCGAATCTGAGCATTTGAAGCTCTGCTTGCAGGGCATTGAAGCGCTTGGCTTTCGCTGGGGAAATTGGCCGATCCACACTTTGCTCTGGGAGGCGACTTCAAGTGAAGACAGCCTGCTTGACCGAGTTCTTATTGTGCATCGCTATTTAGAAGGCAGTGGCCTGGATGCAGGAGAAACACTGCTTCGCCGCTTAGATTCAGTTTTGGAAAGTCCTTTGCAGCCCATTGTTCAAAGAATTTTTACTGACGAAATTTTGCACGTTGATTTTGGCTCTCGTTGGTACCGAGATCTTTGCCAACTTGAAAAAAAAGACCCCGCTCAAGACTTCCCTGAGAGAATGCAAAAAATCCGCTCTCAGCTGCCGAAAAGAATCGAACCTATCGCGAGAGAGCCGCGGCTCAAGGCTGGATTTAGTTTGGCGGAAATCCAATACCTCGAAAATTTGCGCTCAGAAATGAGAAAGCATTGAGCTTTTCTTTTTTTTCTTTTTTTGGCTGTCTATTCTTGCTCTTTTCGCATTCTGTTCTGGCGCAAACTGCAGCTGTTACCGATGACAGTGAGAGGCCGCCCCTGTGGCAGGCCGGTCCATTTGCAGTCCAAACGAACAACCCGTCATATCCGGGTGCAGATACGGGACAGCAACACAATTTCGTCCTTCCAGGCGTGACTTACCGAGGAAAGATTTTGCGGGCCGACGAGAATGAATCTCCACGAGCGAGATTTTTTCGCACCGACAACATGGACTTGGATCTCAGTGCGGATGCTTATTTTTCTTCCCACAGCGAAGGAACGGCCAGAGAGGGCATGGTCGATCTTGATTACGTGGGTGAGCTCGGACCGAGGATTAATTATTGGTGGGTGAAGGATTCAGAGCGCGAAATCAAAGGCGCGATCGCTTTGCGTTCTGTTTTTTCGACTAATTTCACTCGCTTTGAAAGCCTAGGCTGGAGCTTCACACCGACTATGACCTGGAATTTCAAGAAAGCTTTCTTCGATAACTTGCAGCTTTATACAAGTTTGAGTTTTCACTTTTTAGACAGAGGAGCGGCTGCTTATTTTTTCAATGTCGAGAGCAAAGATGCTCGGCCTGGACGCCCAGCCTATGAAGTCCAGACGGGATACATGGGAGAATCCTGGGGAGCTCACCTCGTGTGGAAATGGGGTCGCCTTTATGCCACGGCCGGCTTGAGCCTTGATGATTTCACTCGCTCCAGCTTCAGAGAAAGCCCGCTTTTGAAAACTAGGCTGGAAGTATCGAATTTTTTTGGCATCGGCTACGATATGTTCGATTCAAAAGCTCGCGGCAAAGAATGAAATCCGAGCGATGGTCTGAGTGAGCCATAATAATTAAGATTATTTAGATCTGATCGGAATAAGTGAGAAAGCGCCATTTTCCTTCTGGCAAGGAGCCTAGCATCAGCTTTCCGACTCGCACTCGCTTTAATCCTGAAACCTGAAGGCCGACCATTTCGCACATCCGGCGAACTTGACGCTTTTTTCCTTCTCTGAGAACAAAGCGAAGCTGGTCTTCATTGGCCCAATCCACCTGGGCTGGTTTTAACTTTTTTCCGTCCAGCTCAAGCCCAAATTGCAAGAGCTGCATTTTTTCTCTGGGAAGCGGACCGTGAACTCGGACCAAATATTCTTTTTCGATATCACTGTCTTCACCAATAATTTTCTTAGCCAACCGTCCGTCCTGAGTGAAAATCAACAGACCTTGAGAATCGATGTCCAACCTCCCACAGACCGCAAGTTGATCGAGCATCTGGGGACTCTTTTTTGGTGCCTGCGCGCCTTCATAGTTGTCAATGGTGAGCAATCGGATCGCCGGTTCGTAGCCTTCTTCTGGTTGTGCTGAGACATAGCCAATCGGTTTGTTCAGTAGGATCGTCACCAATTCATCTTGTTGCTTTTGTGCTTTAGCGGCAAGTTCAACCTCGACATCACGGCTGACTTTGAAACCCAGCTCTTGAATTCTCTCGCCGTTGACGAACACCAAGCCTTGCGCGATGTAGTCATCAGCTTCTCGCCTGGAGCATAAGCCGCGCTCACTCATTAGCTTGGAGAGGCGAATTTTTTCTGCCGAGGGCGTTGTTGATTTTTGTTGACGATCTTTGGGCTGCATCCAATGATTTGTAGAGGATTTGAGGAGAAAGTGCAACTGCGCGAGTCAGCTCCAGGCGAGCTCTCAAAATCACCATGAAATAAACTCTTAGAGAGTGCCTTTAAGGAAAAGAGTACCACAGAAATGAGCTCAAACATGATGCAAATGAACTGTCTTCTGGTTGCCACTGTCATTGGCTTTTCCGCTCTGGCCTTGGCCAATTCTCAAGCTGTCCTTTATGAGCAGGCCTCTCAGCGAAAAAAAGAACTCTTTCTCTATCAACTAGAAGAGCAGGCGGCGGTTGGGGGCTTGCACCTCAAAGGGACCTATCGAGATCTCGAAGGTCAAACTGTGTTTGAAGAGACAGCAGTGCTGAAGGGAATTGAGATCCAGAAGGTCGAAATTGAGCAAAAGCAAACGGCTCAAAAAGCTGTTGTCGAAGTGAAAGACGGGAAAATATTTTTCTCAAAAACTACGGATGGTAAGACTTCGGTCAAAGAAGAAGCTTTGCAAGCGCCGTTTGTCATGTCTTCAAATTTTCGATTTTTTGTAAAAAGCCGTTGGGCTGAGCTCAACGGTGGGAAAAAAGTAGCAATTCGTTTTGGCGTCTGGGACCGGCAAGAAACGGTCGGCTTTGAGATTTTCCAAACTGGCGAAGGAAAAGTTGGCAGCCAGGATTCTGTCGTTCTAAAAATGAAACCCTCTAGCTTCCTGATCGCGGCGTTGGTGAAGCCGGTGATATTTAAATTTTCTAAAGATGGATCGAAAGTTCTAGAATTGAACGGCAGAGTCCCGCCGAAGCGCAAAACGGGATCTGAGTTCAAAGATCTCGATGCCGAGGTGGTTTATTCGGAAGTGCCAACACCCTAGGCGACACTATAGAAAAACTTTGGAGCCGACTAGCTTGCTGGGAAGCGCAGTTCCACCCAGATTTCCGCTGTTTCAAAAAGACGAATTTTTCGTAAGCTGCCTTGCAGTTTGAAAGATTCAATCGCTTCTTGGAATTTCTGGGCAATCCACAGGCTGATATTTTCGCTAGTAGGAATCTGACTTTTAAAATCTTTGAGATCAAAATTCAAATGGCGGTGATCAAGTTCGCCTTGCAGTTGATCACAGATTTTAAATAGTTGTGATTCTTCGCCGGGGACCTGCAGTTCAAATTCGATTTCGAACAAGTAATTATGTCCATGGCCGTAGGGGCTATAACACTTTCCAAATTCAGCCCGATTTTTTTGTTCAGTCCACTGTGGCTGGTTGTAAAAATGTGCGGCGCTGAAATTCCTTTGCACTTTGAGAATCATATCAGATTGATTCCGCCGTCCACCGATAAGATAGCTCCTGTCGTCCAGCTGGATTGTGCGGAGCCGATAAAATAAATCGACTCGGCAATCTCATCTGAAGTTCCAATTCGCTGCAAGGGTTGAAGTGGTTTCATTTTTTCCAGAGTCTGAGCTTTGTCTTCATGCCGGTGAAAACCATGCAAAGGAGTGTCAACAATCCCTGGGCAGACGCAATTGACGCGAATATTCTGCGGCCCTAATTCAATCGCCAGACTCTGGGTCCAATTGATCATCGCCGCTTTGGATGCAGAATAGGCCGAAGTGTGGGCAACCGGCTTCAAGCCCAAAGTGGATGCCACATTGACGATGGAGCCTCGCCCCTGAACAAAAAACAAAGGCAGGATTTTCTGAGTCAGCTGAATGCTGCCAAACAAATTTGTTTCGAATTGCTGCCGCCAGGTTGCCAAGCCGTCATGCAAAAAATCATGGGTTTGATAAATCCCGGCATTATTGATAAGGACTTCAAGTGATACATCAGGTCTTTCAAAAAGGTGCTGAGTGTATTTGACCACTTGTGCCTCGTTGTTGAGATCACACTTGAGGATCGAGGCGCCATTGCGACATTCGAGAGCCACTTCCTGCAGACGCTCTTCATTCCGACCTAGGATAAAAACGAAATATCCTTTATCAGAAAACAATTTGGCAGTGGCGGCACCGATTCCTGAACTAGCTCCTGAAATTAAGACAGCTTTTTTCATCAGAGAAGACTAGCAGATCAAGCGAAAAAGAAAACCCCAAAGTTGCCTTTGGGGTTTTCAAAACGGATTTGAATAGAGTTTGGGATTGCAGTCGCATCATGAAACCGCGAAGAACAATTCAAAAGCTTGTTTTTCAAAATAAAAATAATAATAAAAATAAATACCCAGCTTAGCTGAATTAAGCTGCTTGACGGCGCAAAAAGGCATAATATTTTTTATCGAAGTCCTTTGCGTTGTAACCTTCCAATGTCAAAAGTCCTTCCTTGAACCAACCATAATGTTCGCCGCAAAAGCCGGCACGATCAGGTTTCGCCTTGCAGTGCTCAGCTGTGCATTTATGAGCTGACAGCTGGACCACGTTTCCAGGAATTTGTTTTTCAGGTGAAGGAGTGTGCTGGACTGGTTTTTTTGCATCGGCCATCTAAATTGCCTCCCGGCTAAGTCGACTTTCGTCTTTATTCGTATCTGACATAGGTCTTATCGGCTGGCCTCTATTCCAGTCGAGTCCAGTCTGTAAATAATTTTATATTCTCATTCTGAGACGCCAGACCCGCCTCAATGCAGGAAATCTTCTGGTTTCAAACGAATTTTTCGACAGAGCGAACTCTCTCTCTTCTTTTTGGCGGTCAGGCACATTGCTGAATGATACAACATGCTGCTTGTAAAATGGCTGCCACTCACAAACTTACCAAAATGTGGTAGCCCACCTCAAACTAAAGACTTGGGCTCGTAGCCAAGCACAAGTAAAGTCGCGCCACTGAACTCAATATCGCCCTGACCAGGATCGCGACTTATGAAAACCTGTTTGGCTTCGATCGAAAAGCGCGTCTACACAGAATACCCAATCAAATTGAAAAGATCCCATGCTTGCTGACCAGATTAATTTTGCGTATTAATATTGATTAATCCGACAGGCCCTTGCTGACCGATTTCAATCTGAGGTTTTCTTTCTAATCTTTTTCGTCTTCTTCGGTCGGGCCAACAAGCCTAAGGATTCCAGGCGATTGAGAACTAGGTAATCAAGAACATTCTTGAAGTCTCTGCCCCAATTGAGAATCCTGGTGAACGGCCGAAGTGTGAAGACCTTGCCGGTGAAGTTTTTGTGTTTTCGAATTCTAAGAACGAGAATGGAGGTCAGTACGCGAATGAAGGCATTGTAATCCTTTCGGTCATTGATCTTGATGACACAGTGAATGTGGGACCAGTTCAAAGCTGTGGATTAGACGCGAATGTGAAATCTCTCAGCTGTGTTTCGAATCAGTTGTTCTAGTCCTCGATTTCCTGGACCGAACACACCTTTCAGATCCGACTTTAAGACCAAATGAATCGCATGTTTAGTTGAAAGCGCCCGAGGCCCTTTTCTCTTTCCTAAAAGCAGCGAGCCGCCGTTTTCTTTTTTAGATTTATTTGATGCCATGAGATACTCCTACTTAAATTCTTCTTTCTAGTTCCAGTTGAGTATTCATATCACAGGTTTTAAACTGAGGTTTTTGCAGCACTCCCAAGTGAGTGTGAAATCCCAATTGTACGCGTCTTAATCCTTCGCCCTCAATCAATCTCAAAGCCGGCAAAGGAAATTTTTAAAAATAAAAATATTTTTTGGCCTTGGTAAAGCTAGAGAGCGAAATAATCAGTCAACAGAAATCTGCAGTTATAAACCTGGAACCTAACTAACATAAAAAGAAGGTAAATAAATAGTAATTTATTAAAAATCATGCCGTGCCGTAGTTTTGACTCGGAAAAAGACGGTTTAGACAATTTCGTGCAGCCGATCGCAGGCGCACCTGTGGCATAAGAATCGCAAACCTAATAACCGAGATCGCAGAAACGCTTCAGAGGGCAGGCCGCCGTGGACAAGACTAACCTAACCTAACTTTAGGCTTGTTTCTGTTCTGCTTGTTTTTTAACGCCGAGATTCATTTCAGCAAAAGCTTGCAACATGCTATCTCGGATTTTGTTTTTTAAAAGTGGAACGAGCCAGCCTGAAAAATCTTCTTTTTGAATCAATCGCGTTCGATTGGGACTGATCGATTCGAGGACCAGAAAATGGTGTCCATCGAGAAGTCCGTTCATTAGGAACTTGCCGAGCCAACTAAATTCCAGGGGTTGAACTATTGAAGTGACTTCGACCTCAAACTCTCGGTGCATCAATCCGGGGGGGCATACAAAAAGTTTCAATTTTTCACCCACCTTGGGCTCACCTACGGCCCTTGGAATAAACTTATTCCAAGCGCTATAGTTTGGCAGGTCGACAAGAATTTCCCACACCTTTTGGATGGGTGCATCGATCTCGATTTCAGTATGCACGTTCATTTATGGCTCGAGGTTATTGCAACCACAGTTCGGTCATTCGGATAAAGCATATCACCACCTAAGAAAAGGTACGGTTAAGAGCATTTCCTGTTTTCGATGGGAAGTCGAGCCGATTTCAAGGGAAGCTGGGTGCCGTGACGTTGGCCATTTCCGACAAATCGTGTAAAAATGGGATGTGGACATTTTTTGCCCACAGTTTGTGGGCAAGAAATTTGCTTTTTTTGATTATTGCCTCTAAGAATGGCTCCTATGAGAGATCTCGATGTGAGCAAACTTTTAAAAATTGAACTGAATCGTCGTATGACCGACAATCAGAATTACTCTTTGAGAGCTTTCGCTAGATCATTGGATTTGGATCCATCGACTCTTTCGAAAGTCCTGAGCGGTCAACGGAAACTAGGTCTCAAAGCTCAGTCCAGATTGCTCAGTAAAATGAACTTCACGAAACCAGAGATCAACGATCTTTTTTCGCAAATAAGCGATTTGGATTTTGAAGCCGTTTCCGAGTGGTATGATACAGCACTTTTGGAACTTTTAACTGTATCTGGATTCAAGGCAACTCAAAAATCAATTGCAGTCGCGCTGGAACTCAATGAGCGTCAAGTCGAATCAGCGCTGTCACGGCTACTAAAAACAAACATGATTTGCATTTCAAAAACCGGTGTTATCTCCGATGCAACTGTAGGGGAAACCACGAACATCACTCCGCAGTCGACGACTCTGGCGAAAAGAAATTTGCAGAAACAGTTTTTAGAGAAAGCACAGAATTCAATCGACAAAGATCCGCTGGATTTGCGTGATATGACGACAATCACCTGTGCAATAGATACCAAAAAGATTCCCGAAGCCAAGACCTGCATCAAGGCTTTCCGCCGGCAAATGTCGGAGCTTTTAACTTCTGGACGCAAAGCCAACCAAATCTACAATATTAGTATTTCAATGTACCCCTTATCAAAAAATCTAAAGGAGATTTTATGAAAAAACGCTTGTTGCCTCTGTTCATCGCCGGTTTGTTAATCACCTCAGTTGGAAGTGCTTCTTCCCGTGAAACGGGTGGGATCCCTTCGGCTCCGCAAGCTGTGGTCATCCAGTCCTATGCCAATAGAAATGGTGAATTTGATTTAGGTGCTCGTAGCAAAGTGTTAGCTTTAGCTGCCCAACACATCGCGGAGGATCGCGTGGTTGTGTTTGCTCAACGCCGTGATTTACAAGATGCCAAACGCACTTACATCTGCATTGAGTACCGCAGTTTTGACGCCTTTACAGCGGCGTCAGAAGAATTCAAAAAGGAACTCAAGGATCACTCTACGACTGAAGTCGTTACAAACGGCGGATGTCACTAAGCTCAGACTCTGACTTTTTCAAGCTCTGAAGGCTCCTACTGATCTTCACCAAGACCGGAGGAGCTTTTCTTCTTACCTGGGTAAGAACCTCATGCC
>JAYTZS010000280.1:0-10166 GCA_043741885.1 Bdellovibrio sp.
CTCTGACTGTGGATTTGATCTTAAGCCATCACAGTCCTGAGAAACCTTTGAAATCGATTAAAGAAATTGGAAGCATCCTAAAGAGCACTTGGAAGATCAAATTCTTCAAGTTTCTCGGTGAAAAGAGCAGCTTGGATCATATCGAACAAGAATTGGCTCGCCCCAATTTTGATGAACCCCGAATGCATATCGCCTTTAACTGCGCTTCGATGGGATGTCCCAATCTGGGCAAAGAGGCTTTTGTTGCTGAAAAATTAGACAACCAGCTGGACACCGCGGCTAGGAATTTTCTATCGGACAAGACGAGAAACACAATTTCAAAAAATCAGTCCGCGCTTGAGCTTTCTCAGATTTTCAATTGGTACGGAGAAGATTTTGAAAGCAGCAAAAAATTTAAGTCATTGCGGCAATTTTTAACTGCTCACATGGATCTTCCGAAACCTGTGCAAGCGCAACTGTTAGATGGCCGTCTGCCGATCAAATTTCTCGATTACAACTGGAATCTAAACATCGCCGAATAAACTGATTTCATTGTGAGAATCCTAGGCCTACAGAGCTTGTGGATTCTTTTTTTAAATTATTGATGTCTTCATAAATCGTTGTCTAAAATGAACTCAGGTTTTTAACTCTAAAGAAAGAAGGTTCTCGTGGCTGCTCAATTCCAAAGCTCTCACAAAATTCAGAAAGTCATGGCATCTGTCGTGCTTTTCGCATTCCTATCACCAGTTGCAGCGATCGCTAGCGGCAATGTCGGTTCGGCGATCAAGTTTCCAATTAAGAATGACAAATGCAATGCAGGCGAATCAAAAGAGGACTGCGAAAAACGTTTGAAAAAGGACGGCAAATAAATGAAAAAGTTAATAACCACAGTCAGTGTCGGTGTTTTGTGTTCAATGACCAGCTTTGCCCATGACGGAGCAGGGATGCGTTCAGTCCATCTGGGCGTCGACCAAGGAACTGCTACACAGATTTATGCCGGCAGCGACAAAGTTAATATTCCGGCTGCTCTTCCACAAAAAAGAACTGTAACCAACTATTCACTCAGTTCTGAATATGCCACATCTGAAAACTCGCACTTTGACCTAGGTGTGACTTATAGCAATATCGAAAATGATGTCGCCGACGTGACTGCTGGGGGCGCCAAAAGTGTTGGTGGAATCGGCGAACTGGGCGCACGATACATGCATTCGGTATTTTCGGCTTCTGATTTCAATGTTGATTTGGGATTTGGAGTTCGGACTCCCGGCGACAATCGCGGCGGCGGCAGCTTCTCTTCATTGAGTGATGGTCTGACAAAATATGATTATTATTTAGGTCTTGGGTACTCGATGGGAATGTTTGGAGTCGGCTTGACTGAACGCTATACAGATCGATCCAGCCCAGATTCAAAACCTCAAAATTTAGTTGATTTGGTTGTCTCTGTCTTGCCAATGCCCGCATTACAAGTTGCATTGGAATACCAGGTTTTCACAACAACCGGTGGCCCAGATATTTTGGGTGCAGGATTTACCTTTGCAAACATCAAAGAAGAATACAATGCTTTGGGTGTGTCAGTGGCTTATCAGTGTGACCAACATTATGTTATGGACGCTCGCTATGGAACCAAGCTGACTGGACGAAACACAGATGCCAACACAACTGCCGGCGTCGGTGTGACTTACCTCTACTAGTTTCTTTAAACAGATTAGTGATCTAAAAAGAAGCGGCTTCGTCCGCTTCTTTTTAATTTGGATCGTGAGCACGAGAACCATGTGTGGCCATCGCAGCTGCAAAAAGAATAATTCCGTAAAAGGGCAAATGCAGTTTCTGATAAAGATCTTGAGAAACGAACCAAGAATATCCGAGTGTCGTCAACACAGGAAGGATCCATGTCCATCGGGGCGCGATCAACAACATTCCTGGTAAGATCCACAGCCAGTACCAAGTGTTCACCACTGAGCTAAAAACCAAAAGCATCATGATCAGCGCCGTTGTGTTTCGCAAAATATTTTCTGTTGCCACCGCCAGCTGTTCCGCGTTCACAGTGCGCCGAAAGAAAAGCCAGATCGTGTAGCTGAGCAAGCTGGCGAGACAAAGAACTCGCGCCACCAGGCCGCTTTCCAACCAATCGTAGGAAACCGAATCCGGGATCCAATGGATGGTGTAGGCCTGTGCCAAGATCATTTGAAATGCGGTGTGAGCGGAATCAAAAAATATCCAGTTTTGCGCAAAGGCTCCAGTGCCCGAAAACAAACTGTTCGAAGCACCGAGAAATGGAAGATAAGCCGCCACGATGACGATCATAAGAACTGCAATCGCTTTCGTAGGCTGCTTTGTCGCTTTCATAAATATTGGGACAAGCAACAATGGAAAAAGCTTGGCTAGAACTGAGAGCCCGAGCGCAATCCAACCTTTTATTTCAAATCGCCTAGAATCAGAAATTATCAATAGGACCGCACCTAAATAAAAGAGTGTGGCTAAGAGATCAAAATGAATCGAATTGATATTTTCTTTCATGACTGTCGGAAAAAAGAGAAAAAGCAGCACTGGCATCTGATCTCGATTCAGACGTTTGCAAAGCAAACTGAGACAGCAAGCAACAGCGAGCTCGAGGATCACCGCACCCACCCTCAGCCCAAGAATGGATTCACCGAAGCTTAAAAATAAAATGGCGAAATAGATCTGCGCAACAGGTGGATAAATTGTTTTCACCTTGGGGAAATTAATTCGGTCTCTCCAAATAGAAACTACGCTGTCGAGGTGGACATCAATCGGAGCATAAAGATAGGGATTGATCCCTAAATTCAACACCTGACCGTCCCAAAGATAACGAAAATAATCATCTTCTAAAATCGGCCCTCGAAAACAGATCAGCACCCGAGAGATCACATAAGCAGCCCAAAAAATTTTTGAGCGCAAATTGGTGATCGACCTCTGGGCCAAAAGCCAAACGAGAAAAAGCTGAAAAATTTGAATCGCGATCATCCCATAAAACAGGTCGATAGGCTTTTGTGGAAACAGGTAGAGCGCATTGCTCAGAGCAAGAATAAAGAGAATCCATTCAGTCTGCATGATGATAAACACAGTTTAAGATCGACCTTTGGCACGGTCTATTTGAGAATACATGCATACTTAACAGTAACTTTCCCGCTATCCGCATTTGAACCACCGTGAGTTTGGTAGCTAACTCCTGAATCCGAAGAAATCAGCAAAATTGTTCGATGTTGATCTATGATAAAGAATGCATTGGAGCTGAATGAGAGTTTTTGGGTCTCTTGTTTCAGAAAGTAAACATCGGCTCTCGTGCCATAATTATTATCCGTAAGTTCATAGGTTTCCTGACCTTTGACCATACCTGTTCTAACTAAAGAAAATGTAGTCGAAGGCTTTCCTTCATCGGCTCGAACTCCCGCAGGAAGAGCAACTTGATCGCTTGCAGGATCAATCTGACAGTCGACCCGGTCGAAAGCATAAGCCGAGCCGCTTAAGGTTAACAAAAGTCCCGCCGATAAGATTGCAAAAGTCTTTTTCATAAAATCCCCTATTTGGATTTGGTTGCTTAATTTAAGAGATAAAATAACGCATTGCATAATAGTGTCAATCAAAAATTAATGCCTAGAAATTTTTCGATTACATGTTCATTTACTCGATCTAACATCATGTTAGAACTGGGCTTTTACATATTGTACTTTCTACCATTCGAAATTTTTTTGAAGATTTGAAAGGGTGGCGAAAGAAACTCTGGATCGCCATTGTTAATAGCAAATTTTGATTCGCCTTCCGATATTTTCGAAGCGCATGAAGCAACAAGTGCCCCTGATCTAAACCCAGATGAGCTCCCATTGAAGGCTGTCTTCCGAAGGATTGAGCCGTATTGTCATCTGAATTTGAATATGTGAGCTGTGGCTAATTGATTATAAATCTTCGCAATTTATCCTACTACCTAGTTCATAATATAGGACACGCTATCAGCCTTAAAAAAGGATCTCACGAGTGCGGGGTCGCTTTGCACCGTTTGCAAATCTGACTCGACTCTTTTTCGAAAAGACTCTCCCTTTTTTAGCGATTTTTTTGAAACTCCATTATTTTTGATATGGCTCCAAACAAACTCATCCGGATTAAGTTCTGGCGCGTAGCCAGGTAAAAAGAAAATCTCAAGTTTACCATTAAGAGATTGAACATATGCGGAAACTATTTTCGCAATATGGGCGGGATGTTTGTCCATAATCAAGACGACCTTTTTCTTTCTATACTTCATAAATTTTTTCAGAAATTCCAGGAATGTTGTTTTGTTCAGACGATAAGAATAGGTCTCGTACCAAAATGCGCCCGTCATACTGACGGCAGAAATGGCATTTATGCTTCGACGCTGACCACTCGTGTTGACTTCGGGTGCTTTCCCCTTCGGCGCCCAGGTCTTTCCGAGTGGTACATCTGATCTGACGCCGGCTTCATCTAAGAAAAATATTTCAGCAGCCCGTATCTTAGCTCTTTTTCGGATGGCAGGAAACAATTTTTCGAGTCCACAAGCCAAAATCAAAACTATACTGTCTGGGGTCTTTGCCATTGATCCAGCGGTAAACTTGCTTTTTTTGTTTTTCCGTCAACTTATCGGGACGACCCGTGCCCTTGCGAGACTTCAGGCGCTGAAGACCACCCTTTTTCTTAGATTCACGCAGCCACTTATAAATAGCTGTTCGAGTAAGTCCATAACTCTTGATGACTTCGCTTGGCCGCTCGCCTTCATGGACCCGTTTGACCGCCATAATTCGGATTGCTTCTAGAGCTGCATGATCTAATGTTCGACCGTCGATCTTCATGCAAATATTAAAAAATAAAAAATCCTAAATATAAACTAAATTATGAACTAGGTAGTAAGAGGCAACTGCGATCTGCAGTCTTTGACCCCGAAGTTGATCTGAATTTTTCCAAGCTTGGCGAATGGCTTCTGGCAAATTGATCCAAGCAAAACTCACTGCTGAATTCAGTCCAATCAATAGGAACGTAGAACACTGAACTCTTGTCACAGTAAAATCCATTTTACGGTTTCCAATTTCAATTTTGATTTAAATTTTAATTCATAACGGTTTTCGGCAGTTTATTAGCGTAGAATCCGACAGCAACTCCGAGAATAATGAAATCGTCGAGCACTCCAAAATAAGGAATGTGATCAGGAATGAAATCAATTGGCGTTAATAAATAAAAAAGAGCACCGTAGGCCACAAGTTTGCTCAAAAAATTAATTTTCTTAGATCTGATAACTTCCCACAAAGTGACGATTCGGTGTTCCCATTCGCCTCCTAGTTTTTTGAACGAATTTACTTTTTCTTGATTGTTTTCAACTTCAATTTGCTTATCATCTTGAGCTCCAATCGTGTTCAGACCTAGAAGAATTTGGTCACCGGAATTTTGATTCGTTGGATCAAAAACGTTTTTCAGACCAAGGTTTACAAGAGCTGCATTTTGATACGACTCATGCTCATCAATTAAAATAGATCTCACAACTTCTGAATCGTGCATCACCCACTTCTCACTCACCATTTGGTAGCAGGCTTGGCGAATAGCTGGCACATAAACCACTGGAATCTGAAAAGACTTTGGCTTCTTCGACCACCGCCGAATAGTCATTCCAGAAACTCCGATCATTTTTCCAAAATCTTCAGGAGTCGAGTTGCTAGCTTTGAGAAGTTTTAATAGTTTTGTTATTAGCATTCACAATTGTTAATTTTGACGCTTTTGATTGTCAATACTTGTCTCAATTTTAGACTGATCCGGCCAACTAACCTAAACGCGACAAAAACCGAGCGCCTTTCAGGTGGCTCGTTTTTGTCTTGATTCAAACTGATTGAGTTCAGAGTCCACTTTTTCAAACAACTTTCGGCGCATTGTTGATTGGCTGAGACGAAGAGTTTTAATCCCGTTGACGTTCAGCGGTCGACCAGCCGCCGTGATCATTTCAAAGCGGATTGTTTTGAGCGAGGCAAATGCAAAAATATTTGAGCGTGATGATGATCGTGATCGTTCTTTTGGGACATCACTTCCATCTGGAAGTTTCGAACCACGTTGTAAGCCAAGGTTGAGATCTGCTGATGAGCGCCGCTGCCTTAGTAATCTCGCCAGTATCCACGAGCGGCCCACTTGACTAAGTCTCCGGATGACAAAACAGTTCCATCAAAATCCAAAGTTACCCTAGCAGGCGTCCCAATGCAGAGAGCTGAAGTCTCTTGGCCTCGGCATCATGTTTATAGATCTTCGCAAGCTCATCAACGATATATCGGCAATCGACTTTAAAATCCTCCAATAGCTCAAAAAAGTTTCTTCGACCGTGATCCAGGCATAAGCATTTCAAGAGAAGATCTTCATATTCCTTCGGCACGTTGATGCTTGCGGCATCAGCGATACGATACCCGTCGTCTGCACCCCAACTCGGGCATTATCGGGTAGAGTTTTATTCTCCTTCGTGAACTCCTGGATTCTGTTCGGAGTGTCGTCGTTGTGAAGTAAAGCTCCGTTGCTCGCGAGCTTTACGAGATATTGATGGAGAGGATAAATGTGATTTGCCATGTCTTCACGGATATCAGATTTGGTTGAGTCGCTAAGTTTGGTACCTAGTGAGGCCTGAAGCCCCTCAAGCCGTTAGGCCGGCATTCCTGCGCCCGAGGTCAACAGCGCCACCATCGCTTGCGCACTCGGTGTAAAGCGAGCCTCACCAGCTTCGACTGGGAGAGGAGCCGTAAACAACTCTTGGTAGCTCGTACAGCGTAGTCGCTCAGGCTTACACGGTGCTCGTGCAGTTTCACTCCAGAGCGGAACCTGCCTCACTTTGTTTCCTTCTCCATGCATGATTGCGAGCGTTGGCTTCTCCAATCGTAGATGTTCAACTCGTAGATCACAGAGCTCTTGTGCCCTAGCTCCTGCATTGTATAAAAAAAGTAGAGCTGCATGATCTCTTCTTCCTTTTTCGGTTTGTTTATCGACGGCATTGATGATCTCCCTGACCTCCCGCTGGAACAGGTATTCAACCGGACGGTAGATTTAATCGGTTCATTTCCTCTAAACGTTTTGTTGCATAGGAGTGCCTAATGGCATGGGGCGCGCGCTTATGTCGAGATGACGTCTCGGTTTCAATCTTTTTAAATGCACGAACTACAATATTCCAAGTCGATTCTGCCAATGGCCGTTGACCGCTGGCTTGGCTGCCATAGGTTCTAGAGGTTAAAAACACTGATATCAGCAAAAAGAGGAACCATCACATCCTTTCCGCCTTTGCAGGCTGCAAAACGGATTGTATTCTTTTTCCAATCAATATCTTTCATTGTTAAAGCCCGAAGCTGGATCGCCCGCACCCCATAACGAGTGAGCATTAAAATAACGGCGTAATCCCGCTTTCCGCAAAATGTCCTACGGTTTGGTACCTTTAAAAGCTGTTCAACGACTTTCCACGGCATGCCTTTAGAAACCGAGGAGTGCCTGAACGTTACAATCGTTGGAACACTCAGCGATAAATATCTTTTTTGTATATCCCTCAAAATGCAAAAATCTTAAAAAATCTCGAAGCGCAATGATAAGGCTCCGCTTCTAATGTCTTGAGATCCCATGAGCTGATTCCACTGTGTAATCTTGGATCTGTGAAGGACGCAAACTACCAATTGATGAGGTCGGATTTTTATTTGGGAACTTTGATAAGAATCCAAGAGCCGATTTGCGATTTTGAATAGAACCAGTCGCAAGTTTCTTCACCGTGCGCAGATAGTTCAGATATTCGAGATAAACTGTCGGAAACCTTTTGCCAGCATAGAAAAACTTGCGCTCATCATCCGTGACAGTTTCACGAGTCATTTTCACCTCCAGGTTCTCTTTTGGCATTTGAGATATGTGAAGTGATGACTAACCAAAAATCGTGTCTGCGCAACGAGTTCAAAAATCACGAGTTCTTCACTGAAGAAGCTATCAGCCGGGCTAAGGAAAGTCGTCCCGCACTTCAATAGTTTGATCGCACAGGTTCCCTGGACCCTATTTAACAAAGCTGGGGATTCTAGCTAAATAATAAATTGAGGTTACTAATCAATTTGAAAAAAATTGAGAATATCTAACTTTCTAGCCAGGGCATCGTTGTAGCCTAAATCGATAAGAGCTTTAGCGTAAATGCGATCAAAGGCAATATAACTTAACAAGTCCCACCCTTTGCGATTATCCACTCCTAAGCCCTTCAGGAGATGCCTAATTGTAAATGGAAAATGAGCAAATTCTTTGAGGCCGATGCGACTTAAATCACGGCTTGGCCTGATAACTAATGTGGGAATAAATCGAAGAGCATCGACATCCTCTTGAATTTGTTCGGGAGTGAGAATCGAAACCGTTCGATTCAAAAGCTGTAATCGGGCAATATCTGCGTCGAGTGAATTTAAAAAAAGCGAATTTAGGAGTGCACCTGTGACGTCACCCAATGTGCTAGGCTCAATCGGTTTATTTTCTTTTTCTGAGTAGCTTCCGCTGGGATTTTGAACTCCAATAACTAGAATGCGGCTGGCTCCCATACGAATAGCAGGACTCAAGGGAGTTTTCAAACCGACCCCGCCATCGCCATAATCGCGGTCATGAATGTGAACCATTGGAAACAGTATTGGCAAAGCTGCAGAGGCCATGATGTGATCGATCGTGAGTGAATCCCGTTGCCCTCGTGAAAGAGTGTGGTTCCATTCTTTTATTTCAGAATTACCAGTAAAGAAAGTCGCACCAGAACTCAGATGATAGTCTGTTGCCGATACTGCGAGGCCGTAAAGGTCACCGGAATCTAGATTGCGCTGGATTTTTGTAAAATCAATTTTCTCAATTAAAAGTTTTCTTAAGGGACTGGTATCAAGCAAATAATTGATGCGGCTTTTGCCAAAAAAGTCTCCGAGGCTTATATTTCGAAGCCACCTTGCTCCCGTTGCAATTAATGTTGCAGGATCTGTTTTATAAACGTCTTCAACCGAGAGTTCTTTCCAGTGATCACACATCTTAGCAGTTGCGCCTGCAAAGTCGTCAGCGGCAGCTAACCACATGCCATTGATCGCTCCTGCAGAAATTCCAGATATAATCTGAAATGGGTTTTTTTTGAAATTGCAGATATGTGAAATTCCATGAAGAACTCCAGTTTGATAGGCAGCACGGGCGCCACCACCGGGTAAAGTTAGCGCTATTTTTGGACTTGTCATTTTGTTAACCATTTCAACCAAAAGGCTTTTTGACCGGAATAAGGTGCGTAGCGAAATGGAGCATCGAACCAAAACGTTTTTTTCAAAATTCCTTTAGCATGAGTAAATGCTTCAAAACTAAATCTTCCATGATAATTTCCCATTCCGCTCGAGCCGACACCACCAAAAGGCAAAGTTGATTCGGGAAGATGAATGACATTGTCATTGACGCAAATGCCTCCGGATGAGGTCGATTCAGCAATGTAATTTAAAATCGCATTGTCTTTCGTGAATAGATAGAGCGCTAAGGGTTTTGGTTTTGATTTGATAAACTGAGCCACGGCCTGAATTGAATCCATTTTTAATATAGGCAGGAGGGGGCCAAAAATTTCATCTTGCATTATTGTTGAATCAGTCGCTGATTCGACCAAAGTGGGTTCGATAAAAAGTTGTTCATGAATTGCATTCCCGCCATAAATTATTTTAAGTCCTGGCAAAAGTTTCAGAAGGCGGTCGAAATTTTTAGTGTTCACAATTCGACAGTAATCTGGGCTAGCAATTGGTTTGTCGCCATAAAAATTTCGAAGCGATTGAATTAGTTTTTCGACAAAGGACTCATACACATCAGGGTGAACGATGACGTAATCCGGAGCCACGCAGGTTTGCCCTGCGTTCATAAATTTCCCCCAAGCAATGCGCCGAGCAGTGACTTCGAGATCGGCATCATTCCAAATAATTGCCGGAGATTTGCCGCCTAATTCTAAAATCGTTGGTGTTAAATGAACTGCGGCTTTTGTTAAAACTATTTTTCCGACAGGGCCGCTTCCTGTGAAAAAAATCATATCAAACTTTTTATCTAATATCAGACTTGTTTCGGGGGCTCCGCCTTCGATAACTGCAAAGAGCTCGGGGTCCATGTATTTTGGTATCAATTCGCCGATAAGTGCCGCGGTATGAACTGATATTTCAGAGGGTTTAATGATAGCCCCATTGCCCCCTGCAATCGCG
>JAYTZS010000281.1:0-3655 GCA_043741885.1 Bdellovibrio sp.
GCTGACTCATGCGGTCCTCGTAAGCTGTGACGATATGATCTTTTTCCAAGTCATTGACTTTTTTATTGCTCAAGGACTGCAGAGCTCCGGTGCTTTTCAATCGCTGATTTTCACTTTGCACAGACCTCAGATCGCGGTCGATTCGATTGGCAGTTTGAGTCTTGAGACTTTCATGAGCCGCATCCAACTGTTCAAGCTTTGTCTCAAGTGCTTTGTCATAGCGACCTTGTATCTTTTGTCGTGCCGACTGGAGTTCAGCTGACTTTAATTCCAGCATCTCTTCGGACGCGTCTTCTTTTTCATTCAAGGAATTCATCCACTGAGTCTGGGCTGAAGAAAACTTCAGAGCGTCCCCGTGTTTCGTTCGCTTCAGCTCACCTTGCAAGTTCTTTTTAGTTTCCTTCAATTCTCGACCGGCTTCGCTCAGCTTTTCATCGCGGTTGTCGATCAGAACCTCTCGTTCTTTTTCATGCTTTGATTTGAGCAAATCGGATTGATTTTTGATTGCAGCGCGCATGTCCTCTTTTGTCTGCTTCGCCATTTCAGTGAAGTTTTCATCTTTTTGCGCTAGACTGTTGTCAAAGCCTTCTTTGAGAATTTCCTTTTGCTGATTTGAAATTTGCAGGTCTTTTTTGATTTGACCTTCATAGGCTGAATTCTCTGCCTGCCGCCGATTTTCATTCTCTTCAACTTTCTTTTTCAAAGAATCCGCATAAAGCGCTCGAAGCTTTTCGATTTTTCCTTGGTTTTCTTGATCTCTAGCTGTGATATGATCGGAACTTTTGCTTTGCAGCTCTTTCAACTGAGTCTCATAGTTTTTCTTTAACTCGGAAACTTCTTGATCTTGCTGAGCGAGCAAGCGCTTCACTTCTTTTTTATGACGTTTAGTTTCATCGGACTCGCGGGTTTCATAATCCTCACGAGTTTGGCGCAATTCTTCGCTCTGGCGATTTCGATCCGATGCTGAAATTGAAGACATCCTGTCCTCCTGAATAAAATAAATTTTCAGATGCAAATTCAGAATATCACGAATTGATTTCAGGCTTAAAAGCAGAAGTGTTTTTGCTGGCATCTACTGGACAAAAACGGCCACTTTTAGACCAATGTCTAGCATGCTGAATCGGGATTAAAGGTTGTTGCGCTCACGAAACATCTGGCGATATCGGTTCTGCTCTTGCTTTGAGTGATGAGCCTTGGTTTTGGCCAAGCTGAGCTTTTCCTCGGAGCTGGCCAATCGGCGCTCAATGATTTCTTTGTACAGACTAGCTGAGATTTCGGTGGTCTCGCTCCACAGATCTCTATAAATCAACAACGCCTTTTTGATTTCTGCCGACGAGTATTCGCAAACCGGCAACCAACTCTTGAGAAACCCCGAGATTTCGATAGGGCGAATCACTCCTCGTTGAATCTGACCATCAGTGCCTAGGCCTCCGTACCAATTCTCAAATCCCGTAGGTAGTGATTCGGATGGAAGAACCGCTTTCGACACAAATTGAGTTTTGCCAGCTAAGTTTCGCACTCTCACAGAATGATCATTTTCTCTTTGTAGAAAAAAATCGCCATTGAGAATTAGCGAAAGCCCGGGGGAAAGAAAGAAGTTCAAAGCTTGTGATTGAGCAACCCACAGCTGTCCGTCCAAAATCTCGAATTCCGCAGGACCGATCAGCTTGACACTTGATTTTTTGGACAGAATAAATTTTTGTTCGCCTTGATTGAACGCCATATTGCGATCAATGGCTCTCAAAAGACAGGGATAGGAGCCGCTGCTAGCGCAACCCGTTGGAAAGTCGACATAAGAGCTGGCATAAGAGCTAGACTGTGCCCGCACCTGAAAACTCATCGAAAGAAAAATTAGAAGAGAGAACGGGGTGACATATTTTCTGATCATAATGTCGACTGCAGCATTTCTTTTGCTTGGTGAGCAAGCTCTTGATTCGAAGCAAAATTTTGCTCGACAGCGCGGTAAACTTCGGATGCTTCGTCGCCTCGGTTTCGAGCCTGGAGAATTTGCCCCATTCGCAGCATGATAAACCCAGTGAGCTCCTGCTCCGGATAAAGCTCGATCATCTGATCGATCACATCGAGACATTTCTGTTGTTCACCCGAGAGAAAAAGACTTTCAGCCCAAAAGAAGTGAGCTTGAATGACCAGAGGAGAAGTTGGAAACTGGTTGATTAGAGAATGAAATGTCTGGGCTGAAGCTGTAAAATTCTTATCTCTAAACTGGGCTTGTCCTCGGTCTAGCAAAGTTGCTGACAGATCAAACTGTTTTGTTGGCGCTTGAGTGATACTTGCCAAACTTCGCAGTTGAAAGTTTTTAGAGGACGGCGAAATCCGTTGAAGTGCTGGAAGCTGAAGAGCAACTTGCTGTTGAAAATCGATTATTTGATTTTGCAGTTCTGCTGCCTGAAGCTTTTTCAATTCAACTTGCCTTTGTAACTGTGCAATTCGCTTCTGATTTTCTACTTCAGGACTGAAGTGAGCATTGAACATAGAAAAACTTTCCATTAGTCCCATGGTCACCACGAGGCAGAAAGTGCAAAATAGAAAATTTCCTTTGTCCATAATGACTTATCGGATTTTCAAAAAAAAAATACACCTCCACCTCTCCATTCTCTCTTTGAGACAGTTTTTTCGAAAATTTCTCTGATTCTTTGAGGTGGCTAAATTATGTCAAGCAAACAATCAAATTTTGCGGCATTTTAAACCTCCTTTGAGAAAAGCTATCTGCTTCCTTAAGGCCTGTTACAGGCCCAAGGTCTAGTCAAAGTTATTATGTAGAACTGTCTTTTTACGGTCCCACTTTTCGCTGCGGCTCTTCCTAAGTTTTATTTGGAAATCAATTGACCGACTTCTCTCTGTTCTCTAGCTTTCAAGTCCTGATAAATTCCTAGGATCTGTGAAAGGATCTATGAACAAAGCTCAATTGATCGAAAAATTAGCGCAAAGAACAGCACTGAGCAAATCTCAATCAGAAGATGTCTTGGACGGTGTGATTGAAATCATTCAAAAGGCCGTGGCTCGCGGTGATGAAGTCAAACTCGTGGGCTTTGGAACTTTCTCGAAGCTTCACCGAAAGTCAAGAAATGGCAGAAATCCGAAAACGGGAGCACCCGTTGCGATTCCTGGCTCGAAAGTTCCGCGCTTCAAACCGGGCAAAGACTTTCGCGATCTTCTCAACTGAGCTCGCAGAGCTCTTACAGTTTTTCAGCTTTGGACTGAAACGGCTCGGGGAATCCTTCCAAAATTTCCAGGATTTCCCAGTAAATAGAATTAAATTCGGCTGAATCTAGAGGCTTTTTTAAGAGTGATAAAAGGGAGGCCTGAGAAAGCAAATGGCGGCGGTAAGCGTGATAGAGCTTCTCTCCCATCATGCCTCCGAGAATTCTCGCTGCTTCCTGGTAAGATTTTTTACTTCGACTGCGAGTCATTTTAGGCAAGACTTTTACTTTTCGCGATCCTGATAAAAACAAAAGCTCGAGCATTTTTTGACTGAGCGCTAGCTGCAGTGCTAGCTTTCCAGAGTCATTGGGATTTCTCGCCTGCAAAGCGGCTTTCAAGTCAGCCAAAGTGTCGCTTTTTCTTTTAGGATTGATCAACTTCGAGCCAAAGTATTGAACTGCTTCAAGCCAAATCAGTCGCAAAAAATCATTCG
>JAYTZS010000282.1:0-10156 GCA_043741885.1 Bdellovibrio sp.
GTGCAACTCTCAATCCAGATTTGATGCCAATAGCTGATTATTTCGAAGAAGCGACTGTGAAAATAGATGGTGTTCCAGAAATTAAGTTTTCGAAGTAAATAGTTTGTCTGGATCCGAGTGTTTGCAAGTCAGAATCAGGGTTTGCAAACACTGGGAAGGATCGTATCTTCAGATCTTCAGACAGAGCCAAAGGTTATCTTAAACAAAATCGACAACAATTTCCACCGCGAGCTATACAGGTTTCTAAGCTTACATTTAGCTTCGATGTGTTTTCTAACAAGCGAATATCAAAGCCGCAAAGCTCAGGCTGATTTTTGGCGACATCGTGATACACACAGTTAGCCGCTTCGATCACAATTCCATTTTTTGAATTTTTAGATTTTAGACGGGCTTTATACCCTAAATCATTCATCAGCTTAATGATTTCAACCAATCGATCTTCGACTGAAAGTTCGGGGAATTTCAGGTTGAATTCTGCGGAAACATTATCTGCAATACTTCTCATGACTTTGACAACTTGCTTTGCACCTAATGATACCGAAAGTTCTTTTAACAGTGCAGATGATAACCAAGAATATTGCCTTGGGAAGGTCTCTGCCCCCTGAACAGACAGGAAGTAAGATCGTTTTGGTCGACCAATCGATCCTTTTTGATCACTAAATGCTAAATAGCCCCAGTAAATCAACTGATCAATATGTTGCTTAGCCGCTGTCTTAGTTACGCCCATGACTTCCGCAAGCTGGTCCGCTGTCGCACCTGACTGGTGTTCCAGCAAGTGTTCCATTATTTTTTTTTGGTTTTCATGAAGATGTTGCATACGACTAATTTCCATCTAAAAGAGATTAAACACTTATACATGTTTTTAATTAATACCTCTACTCGAGTTCGGAAAACAGCTGAGACCGTCTAACGAAAGAGCTCAAGTCACCCTAGACAGGGTTTATAAATGCATTATTGAAAAAAATTCGTAAAGTTTTCAAACAATCAGCGAATCTGGGGAATGCTTGGAAAATGTAGAGCCCTACAGAGAGGCGATTCAAGGATTCTAAATCGGCCTATTCTGCAACTGCTTCGTTGCAAAAGATTCTACTCTGAAAAAAGGAATTGCGGACTGGCCGGCCAACAACTGTATCCGGCATTGCAGGAAGCTCAGTCTCCAAAAAAACAAGTAGCTTTATAAAACACGAACTTGCTGAGATTTTTCCTGCGCGATCAAGATATCAGCCACTCGCAAAGAATTGGCTGCAATAGTGAGGGCTGGGTTGGTTCCCCCGCTGGTGGGAAAAAAGGAGCTATCGACGATATACAAATTATCAATTCCGTGGACCCTATTGGAGAGGTCAACAACGCTGGTTTGCGGATCTGTGCCCATTCGGCACGTCCCGCACACGTGAGCGAGCATTTTATTTTTTTCAGCTGTGGAAATAAACATCAGTGAAAAAGGCCGAAAAATCGACTTTAACTTTTTTCTCATTATGCTGATTCTTTTGAGATCTTGCGGTGAGATTTTGTAAGCAATGCAGATCTTTCCGTCTTCCCACCACACTCGATTTTCCAGCTGTGGATCGTCTCCCATAATCGATGCCATCACCAATCGTCCTGCAGTCACCCGTTGAACCACCAAATTAAGGACCGGCCGGAACAGCCGAATAAGAAATTCAAGTAAATGCTGTCCATCCAAAAAAAGATCCCTTTGCAATCCATCCAAAATGACTGTTGTCGGTGGCAGACGTCCAAAGGATTGCACGGTTCCTAAGACTATTTCCTGAGTTTCATAAAAGTCATTGAAACCAATTTCCTTTGATCGTGGATTTTCAGGATCTGAGTCGACTTTCAACGCATAAAGGTCCACAAAGTGGCGCATTAGATTGCGGCCCAATTGCCCTGACTGATTGCCAATCCCGGATTTTTGCAGGAGCACTGGTGAGTGCAAGCCTCCTGCCGCAAGAATCACATGACGAGCGCGAATAAAAAAAGATTGCTTGAGGCACATTCCACGCACCCCTGAGACTGTGTGCTCTGAAACTTCTATTTTTTGCACATCACACTGCAAAAGAATTTCTGCACCATGCTTTTTAACCGCAGGTTCAATGCAGATTTTTCCACTGTCATTCTTGCAACTCTTGTTGCATAGAAAGCCCTGACAAATTCCACAGCTTTCTTTGTCAGCAGTTGCCAACGGAAGCTGGTAAGGATGCAGTCCTAATTTTTCGAAATGAGCAGTTAATTTTATATTTCCTGGATGAGTGGGGATATTTCTTCTTTTCACCTGAAACAGGGCTTCTGCTTGGTCGTAGTAGCTTGCAAAGGTAGAATAGGCAATCGGCCACTGTGCAAAATCCGATGGCTGAAATCGGTCGAGCACAGCTCCGTAAAGAGCGCTGGAGCCGCCAACTCCGCTGCCGGTAAAAGTTTTTATTTTTTTTGCTTTATCACTCGAGCAATCCAAGATTTCGTCGGTCCACCTACCTGCTCTTTGCAAAGTTTCATTGGTAATGTCCGAAGACTGTGAGAACAATTCTGCGAACTGGCCTTTCAGTGCTTGAGGCTCCTCAGGAGATTTTCCTTTTTCTAAAAATAAAATAGAGAATCCAGCTTCAGCAAGCTTTAAGCCGACTGGCCCACCGCCCATTCCGGTGCCGATCACAATGTAATCCCAGATTTTTGTCGTTGAGGAAGCGAAACTCATCAAAACCGCCAGTAAGTAAGAGGCTCAAGACAGAAACAGAAACACAAACAGAATAGCTTCTTCCAAACACTGTGCCTAGATTTAGTTTCCTGAAGTTAACCCAATCAGAAATGTGGCGGAAGACATGACCAAGGGCCAGCAGACGGCAGTGTTAGAATTTAAACTTTTGAAATTTAAACTTCGCGGTCAATAAATTTGAAATTTGTCATCAGAGTTTTTTCGATACTTCCCTCTAGATAAGGTTTCATTTTACGGAAGGTCCGGCCGTCTCCTGGAGTCACAAAAGTGATGGCCAAGCCCTCTCGGCCAGCCCGGGCTGTTCGGCCGATTCGGTGCAAATAATCTTCGGACTTGTAAGGCAAATCAAAACTGATCACGCCTTTGACGTGCGGCACGTCCAAGCCTCGAGCCAGAAGATCGGTTGTCACAAGAATTTTGATCTGCTCTTCGCGAAATTCTCGCAAGACTCGAGCCCGGTGGCCTGGATTCATATCTCCGTGCATGAAATCAGAGGACATGCCCTTGTGCTCGAGAAATCGACCGATGGCCACGCAGCTTTCAAGGCTGTCGGCAAAAATAATCACAGCTCCAGAGATGGATTTTAACTCATCCAGAAGGCGGTGATTTTTCTGCGCCGCTGACAAAAAATAAATTTTCTGAGTCAAAGTGTCGACTGGCTTTTCTGCCGACTGAGATCGGATCAGCACAGATTCTGGACGCATCAAAAGTTCCGCAATTGGAGTGGCCCATTTGCCGAAACTTGCGGCGAACATCAGGGTCTGTCTTGGGCCTCGAAGCGTGCTTTGGATCATTTTTAATTGAGTTTCAAAACCCATGTCGAGCATTCGATCGGCCTCGTCGAGCACCAGAATTTCCAAGCCCTTTAACAGGAGTTTATTCGCTTTCAGATGTTCGACCAGGCGACCAGGTGTTGCCACAATCACCCGAGGGTTTTTCTTGAGCTGACTGACCTGCTGAGCCTCTGGAAGGCCACTGGCGACAAGGCATAAGGAAAGAGGTTCAGACGGCGAAAGTTCGCTCAGAACCCGGTAGACTTGTTCAGCTGTTTCTCGATTGGGCAAAAGAATCAGACAGCGCGAATCTTTTTTTCGATTTAAAAGTGTGAACACCGAGAGGCCATAGGCCAATGTTTTACCACTTCCAGTCTGAGCAATTCCCAGAAGGTCCACACCGGTCAGGGCCAAAGGAATGGATTCGCTCTGAATCGCTGTGGGTTTGGCAATTTCTAGTTTTTCCAGAGACTGAAGCAAAGCGGGATCAAGTCCCATATCGGCAAAATTTTCTACTTTCAATTGAGCTTGGTCAAACTTCATAGATTCCGTTTCTAAAAAAAATCACTTTACTGGGCGAGCAAGCGATCCCATAAACTGTAATACTCTTTCCAACCCGTCTTGTGCTCCGCTTGTGCCGCTTTGCTGGTGAAGCCTGAGTGAACCAAAGTCATTTGAGTGTAGCCATTGGCTGCCGGTTTTAAACTGATAGTGACTAATGTCTCACCGGTTGGTTCACCCAAACTAAGCGAGTTCCAAGTAAAAGAAACTTTTTTACTTGGCTCCAGTTCTTGATAAGTTCCTGTCGTCAGCTGCGCTTCACCAAAATCGACCTTGAGATGCCCGCCGACATGAGGATCAATTTCGACATGCACTCCGAGCCATTTCGAGATGAGCTGAGGGTTGGTCCACATTTGATAAAGCTTTTCTGGCGAAGCTCGCATGACTTTTTCAACTTCAACTTGCATCAATCCCCCGGATACCAAAATGTCAGTCCCGCCTAGTCAATACGCCCGATAGTTGAGTTCCATGTTCCCGATCGACATCAATTTGGCGAAATAAGTTTTGCTCTTCGACGTACTCAAGGAGCTGACCTTGCTCGAGGTCAAAGTAAATTCCATACACAGTCATATTGCGTTCACTCATGGCCTGGGAAACAAATGGAAAGGTTTTGAGGTTTTCGAGAGAAGTCACGATTCCTTCCTTTTCACACTCCCGGCACTGATCCTCGAAATCATCTGCCGAATGGTTTTTCAAAACTCGGTCCTTAGCAGACTGAACTATTTCCATCCAGTGCCCAACAAAGCTTCCTTCTCTTTGCTGCTCACCAACCATCAAAGCGCGAATTCCTCCGCACTGCCGATGACCGAGGACGACAACATTTTCAACTTTCAAATTTACCACCGCAAATTCGATCGCCGCACTGATTCCGTGAAAACCTGAGCTAGCTGATTCGAACGGTGGAACAATGTTGGCAACATTTCGAATCACAAAAATTTCACCTGGCGAAGCTGATGAAATAAGAGCGGGGTCTACTCTAGAATCGCTGCAACCGATAATTAAAGTCTTAGGACGCTGACCGCTGGAAGACAGCCGGTGGTAGAGAATTTCTTCGCCGGAAAAATACTTCTCGCGGAACCGACGAAAACCAGCAACCAATTTAAGGATTTCTTTGCTTCTCATGATTGGTGTTATGGCATTTTTTTGTACCAAGAAGCAAGAAATCTCATCTGTTTTTTCAAACCTGATGAGATCTCTTTTGATAGCAATTGAGGATATGCAAACCTTACTGAACTGATAGAACTGGAGTATTTAACAAGGGCAGAACATTCACTCGTGTGAACACCGGGTCGAAAGTAAAGTGAAAGGCTCCCAGCGAAAACAGCGCAGCTTCGGCAATGATTGTCCCATCCATCACTCCCAAATATCGGCTGTGGATGATGGGCGCGTTGACAAGTAAGGAATGGAAATCAATTGAAGTTCGAGTGCCATCTGAATTCAGAGCATCTTTCAAATCTCCAATTATCCCAGCTTCTTGCACCACCTGATTGGCTAAAGTCGAATAATCTCGACCCTGTAACTGAAGGCCTCGGTGGTCCGCAACCAATCGATTGTAAAGTTGGTCCTTACCGATTCCCATGACGATCGCACTAGCGCTGGTAATCTGCAGATTCTGATCCGCTCCAGAACCAACGTACGTGATGGCGCCTTCGATAAACACAGCACCACTGACATAAAGGCGGCAGCCGCCTGATGCATTGACTTTCAAATTCCGCAAAAGCAAAGTGCCGCGAATAACTATATCAGATTTTTCGCACTGAAGAGTTGTTTGCGAATCATTGGTTGAATAAGTCGCAGTGCCTGAACCGACTTTGACAATTTCAAGTGCCGCGGTGGAATTTACTCGAGTCGCGCCAGAAGTTGAGCTTGCAGTCCAAAGGGATGGAGCGAGATTTTGGATTTCCTTTTCACTGGGCGCTCGGATGACTATTTTAGATTTGGCAATAACTCGATCTTTGCCAGCATCAGGGGTAATTTTTAAGGCCATTTCTGAATACCCCTCAGTTCCGCTGACCCAATATTTGTTTTGTATTTCGTAGGGGGTGTTCATCAATTCAGCAATTGTCATTAATGGTTTATTTTGGTAGTTGGCACCAAGTGCCGCCTGTGCTTGTTGAGTGATCAAAGCATTTGGAACATAAACCGATCCTGTGATGTTCTTAGCCCCTTCCCATGCACCAACATAGTTGTTAAACCAGCTGGCCCCTTCAGAAAGTCCAGCACTGCCTCCAAGAAAATCCGAAGAGCCCAAACCAAAATCTGTGATGATGTTGGCTTGAATATTGGCATGGCACATCAAACAGGCCATGCCGCGAACGGCAAGCGCTGGCTGAATCGTTTTCAAAGTTTCCTCTGTATGAGTCAAGACAGGAGGAACTAATGGAACCGCTGCCGGCTCAGACACCGACAGGGATTTAGCTTCGACTTGTCCAAGATCGCTAACGGCCACTTTGCTGCAGTTTTGATAAGAAACTGCGGAGAGAGCCAAGGCTGCTATAATAAAATGTCGTTTCCCAATTTGATACATATCTCCACCCCGTTCGCAGTAGCTAATTGCAAAATCAAGTCCGCCCGTCTTGGCCTTTATTTTGACTTGCACTATCAAATTCGTCGATGCGACTAGAAATTCACTAGTAGATTGACGTTCGAAATTGAGACTGGTCTAGGGTTATAGAACTTTCCAGATCTCATCAAATCCGTTAGCCATTTGTTCTAGCTCTCGCATTTTCTGATTGGCAGCTTCGGAAGTTCCATCCACAGAATTTAGACTTGTGGGTGCGCTGATTAGAGCCTGGGTTACCGCTCGAATTTTGGCTCCCGTTTGACTGACGTAATCTAGCAGAGCAACTCAACATCTCCCGGTCATTTTCTTAACTGGCGAGTCTGAAGTGACAATGGTTAAAGCGGCTTTGGCTCAAGGTGCTTCTGGATACATCATAAAACCTTTCACAATGCTTGCTCTAAAAAATCACCTTGAACCTATCCAACTAAAAAATGTTTTATAAATAATAACTTATATACATTCTTATTGTCGACGACTCGGTTTCGATTAGAAAAGCTCTTCGTGGCTATTTAGACAATGAAAATTACCGTTTCTTTGAATCTTGCAACGGATATGAAGGCCTTCAACAATTCCGCGAGAATCCGTCGATTCAGTTGATCTTAACTGATATCAACATGCCAAGTATGGATGGTCTGACCATGCTCGAAAAAATAAGGGCCATACCTGAAGGGCCCAAGGTCCGAGCAATTGTTGTTTCATCAGAAAGCTCGGCAGATTTGAAAGAAAGAGCAAAACTGGCTGGCGTTCTAGCATGGATTATTAAATTGCCACAGCCACAGGATCTCAGAGCGCCTGTTCATCAGATTTTGACTCGCAACTGACCGGATTGACGTCTGGCGTTCGCTGGAGCGCCAGATTCCCCATCTCAAAAACAAGGAAGGTCAAATCATCCTGCAATTCATATCCATTGCGAAAATCTTCTATTTCCTGACCAAAAAGAGAAATGAACTGGGACGGAGTCTTAGCTTCTGAGGAACACTTTAATACTAACTTCAAGGCCCGGCGAGGTCCTAAGCTCAAGCGATTTAAATTTCTCAATTCAGCAACTCCATCGGTGGACAGAAACAAACGATCGCCAGGATTTAGGTTGATTTGATGCTGTAGGAATTCTGGTATTTTTTCTTGGCCCAATAAACAAGATGGCTTAGAAGCTAAAAATTGGACCGTCGAAGTCTCTCCGTTTTTGGAAATGAGCACAGGAGCTTCATGCCCAGCAACCGCGTAAGTGCACACCCCTGTTTCCAAATTGATCGCGCCTACAAAGAAGGACATCAGCTTGAGGCTTTTTGAAGCCGAATAAATGGCTCGATTGAGAATTTCAAGTGCCAAAGCGGGAGACATGTTCGGAATTGTTTCGATAACTGAGACTGCAGAACGGGCTGCACTGGCGACCATAGCAGCTCCGACTCCATGGCCCGTGACATCTCCGATCCACAAGTAAACTTGTCCTTCAATCTGATTGTAGAACCACCAATCTCCTCCGCATTCAGAGGCAGGCTCATAAAAACCAGCAATTGAAAACCAATCTGTGATCCATTCTGTTGGTGGGAAAAGAGTTTCTTGAACTGTTTTCGCAGTGGTCAGTTCTGATTTCATCCGAGTGATATTCTCAGTTGCAGCTTTAATCTCCGAGACATCACGACCCATCAGAACATAAAGCTCACCGGAAGCGCCCTTTTCAGTGTGAGTTCGAAACGGCCGAAGATTCCAAATGAAACTGATCTTCTTGACTTTGGCATCGCCAATGAAAGTTTCAAAATCCATCCCACTTTCTGGAACTAACTGAGACTTTTTCATCATGAGCAGGATGGTGGCCCAAGCTTTTTCCCCAATTTTCTGATCGAAACGGCAGCCAGTGATATCTTGGAAGGGAACTTCCAATAAGTTTGCTAGCAAAATATTTCCGCGGTGGACGACTCCTTCCTGGTCGACGATGGCAAACAAACCGGGAAGAGAATCAAGAACCAGCTCACTTTGAGCTTTTGCAAGTTCAAGCCATTGGATAATTTGGTGGCTGGCCTGTAAATCATTGTTGGCACTCATTAAGATAAACCCTTTGCCAGGAAAAAATCATACTCAAAAGAAGTCAATTTCACTCCCATCGGGCACTTTCACTAATTCTTCAGGCAAGATCAAGTCTTCGAACAGTTCAATCATTGAGGAACAAAACAAAGATTTATCTTCAATTCCGAGCGTCCAATGATCCTGAAACCTGCCGACTGTTTGCGTTGGTTGGAAAAATATTTCATCAAATCCGCGAACAACCAAAGGAAGACTAATTTGCAGCGCCACCTGATTTAATCTTAAAGTGTTCTTGATATGCCCGCCTACCAGATTGCAAAACTCGCGCACGAAGTCACCCGCTTGGGTTTCAGAAATTGACTTTTCTTCAATCCCATAAATTGACTGAGCCATTTTCTGCGCAACTTGGGTCTTGAACTGAACTTTAAAAATAACATTCATTTGAGGGCCAGAGATCAGAATCAAAGCCATCCAATGCGCAAAAACCTTTCGATCGGCATGAAATTCATGCAGCAGAATCTCACTGTTCTGAGCGAGATTGCGCAGTCGCTCGACCGAGGTATCCCGCATCAGCGACTTCAAAATCTGACAAGTCGAATGTAAGTTGTGATCAGGGGCAGAAGTCATCTTGTTTAGAATACTCGGTAAGCGCAAAGATGATAATTTATTTTTGCTGGCGGGAGCGCTCCTCGACTGTCCATTTGTCGAGCTCTGCCCGTCTAATGTCCCAGCTCAGGGCTCTAGCAATCAGTCCCAGGTACAATACTTCACAGATTTAGATTGTAAATCACTCCTCACCGCTCGCAATGTGGGGTGAGCAAAATAGATATTATCAATTCTCTCTTGATTGGTTGGATAGGAAGATCCCGGAATTAATTCTTTGGCCTCACACAAATCCGTTCTTATCTTTGATGGGTTTATATCCTTCTGAGCAGCCATCACTTCCGAAGAAAACCAATCTGCAAACGATTCCGGAAGTTGATCTGCTTGAGTACCGGCAGGAGGGTACACCGACTTATTACAGGTAGGATTCAGTTTTAGGCCAGCGGCCAAGTCAGCGCTGACTTTGCCTTTCTTGACCAGTGCTTCTAGCTTTGAGTCGTCTCGTTTCTTGGATCCAACACTAGATGACGATCTTAAGCATTCACCAATCTTTTGAAATGGCCACTCATTTTCAAAAAAAGCTCCCCACCGGCAAGAATCGAAGGCATGGCCAATCTCGTGTGCAAATACTGCTCGATAAGTTTCATCATTGGGGTAAGCCATTGAATTGACCCCCATGTTGATTTCATTTGCTGAAGGGTCATAGGCGATTCCCCAATCTAGAAAATCCAAAGGCGATTGCTTGAATTTTGAATTCTTGAAATCCTTCATCCAATACAGCTGGATGGACTCAATTCGATTGATGATTTTTATTTTCTGTTCATCTTTTATTGGAAATTTTTTGATGGTTAAAATACTAGCGTCCTTGCTTTTTGCGAACAGACTTTGCATTTTCTTTTTAGAGTCTTTTGAGGCAAACAGTTGGTC
>JAYTZS010000283.1:0-3652 GCA_043741885.1 Bdellovibrio sp.
GTGGAGGTTCCAAAACTTCCGGCTGTCACTGAGGTATTTGCTAAAGAAATAGTGCCCGTAGTTGTTACTGGTCCACCGGATAAACCTGTTCCCGTTGCAACACTTGTGACTGAACCCGTCGAAGGTGCTGTCCAAGTGGCAAGTCCCGCGGCATCAGAAGTTAATACTTTGCCAGCCCCCGGTGTTCCACCCGTGATCTTTACTTGCCCTGCCACTTCTAACATCGCTCCAGGCAAGGTCGTGCCGATCCCGACGTTACCAGAAGCATCGACACGTAATCTTTCAGAACCAGCTGTTGAAAAGCCAACCATATTGGCCATCGGGTTAAACATCCCCGTGTTGGTGTTGCCAGAAAAAGTGTAATTAGGAGCTGCTGCAGAACCAGCAAACACTGGCGGAGAAAACATAATGCCAAAAAATAAAAACAGAACTTTCCAAGCACCGGAAAACCCTGGCGGATGCAATGGTTTAAGCACGTTCTTAACGGGTTCCGTCACTCTAACTCTATCGGCTAAAATAGCCCAAAAGTTGAACACTTTATGGATCTCCATAAACTAGTTAGGGTCCACTTCGTCTTAAGATCAAGCCTGGACTTCTTCCCAGCTTGTGACTGAGAAAGGCCAACAAAGTGTCTCATAATAAAACGCTTCTCAATTATTACTTTGAAGTTTTGTGAAATTAGAAACACCTGAATCAAGTAAGAATATTTTCAGGTTGCATAACTCATTATTACATGTAATAATGAGTTATGTTTCCCAGAAACTATAAGATATTGAAAAGTAAGAGTTTTTTCCTGTTCGGCCCGAGGGGGACTGGCAAGACAACCTGGATTAAAGCGCATTTTCCCGAAGCTCTTTTCATCGATCTATTAAATTCAGATTCCTACCGTCTTCTTCTTGGCAGTCCTCACCGCCTTGAATCCATGATTCCAGACGGAGTGACCGCTGTTGTGATCGATGAAGTTCAAAAAATCCCTGCCCTCCTTGATGAGGTTCATCGGCTTATTGAGGCTAAGCATATTTCCTTTATTCTAACCGGTAGCTCAGCCCGGAAACTACGAAGAGGTGGCGTTAATTTGCTAGCGGGTCGAGCTGTGCAAAGATATTTCCATCCCCTCACCTGTTGGGAAGTTGGTGCTCAGTTTTCCCTCTCAAAAGCCTTAAAATTTGGCATGTTACCTACGGCCTATAATTCTGACGACCCGAAGGACTTTATTTCTTCCTACATAAGCACCTATCTCAGGGAAGAAGTTCAAGCCGAAGGACTCATTCGCAATCTTTCAGCCTATTCTCATTTTCTTGAGGTCGCTTCATTTTCGCAAGGTCAGCAACTCACTATGACCAGAATTGCCGCCGATGTTGGGGTCGATGCGAAAGTGATCGCTTCTTATTTTGAGGTCACTGAGGATCTTCTTTTATCTTACCGTCTCCCGGTATTTTCGAAGCGAGCCAAGCGCCGACTCGTCACTCATCCTAAATTTTTTTTCTTTGATGCTGGTGTTTTCAGAGCCCTCCGTCCGAAAGGACCTCTTGATATAGAATCAGAATTTGATGGCGCCGCTCTAGAGACTCTTTTTTTTCAACATTACAGAGCCCTTGGAGAGTTTTGTCAGTGGGATCAAAAGCCGTTTTACTGGAAAACCGCTAACAAAATCGAAGTTGATTTTGTGAGTTACGGCGAGGAAGGTCTTTTTGCTTTTGAAATTAAAAAATCGGCTATGACTCGCGATGAGGACCTGAACAGTTTACGAATTTTTAAGCAAGATTACCCTATGGCAAAATGCTTCCTGCTTAATTTCTCGCAAGATCACTTTGTCAGAGATAATATCCAAGTTATGAATTTTGAAAAAGCACTTTGGGATTTACCAAAATTAATGCGTATCTAGATTTTACGGCTGAACCCAATGGCAATTTAACGCTGTTGTAACCGCGACTGATGCTACGATTGTGACTGTATCCGATGCCGACGACGCCGGCCCCAACTCCTACTTGAATCGTTGCTGTGGGATATCCAGCAACGACCAGGGGCGAACCAGGATTCGTAGATCCAATTCCAACGTTTCGGTTATTGAGCGTTATCCTAAGGTTTCTAATAAATAAGCACAGAGATCTCGAACTGGTATTTGTGCGCATTCTCGATTGAGCATTTTTCGCTCACCACCAATAGTAACCACTGCAACTTCTGCCGCAGAGTTCAGTGTTTTAGCCAGACTTGGGGAGATGTGAATCGGGGTCGCAGACTGAATGGCCACTTGCGCATCAATAACCAAAGTTTTTTTATCGGAGACGATAATAAAATCATACTCCTCGCCCTCTTTTGTTCGCCAGTAATAAACCTGCCAATCACGCCTATGATGATCTCGCGTTCGGATGATTTCTCCAAAAACGAGAGATTCAAATAAATGTCCAGCGCTCGGGCTTGTCATCATTGTTTCTACTGAAAGATGTCCTTGCAAACGAACGGCTAAACCACTATCTAAAAAATGAAGCTTTGGTGCTTTAATCAGACGCTTATTTAGATTGCTAGAAAATGGTTGCAACAGCATCGCAAGCCCAGAGCGTTCAATGAGTCCGAGCCACTCTTTCACTGTCACCGAACTCACCCCTGCTTGGTTGGAGACATTTTCAAAGTTCATTATCTGTCCAGTTCTGCCAGCGAGAAGCTTCATCACAAGGGTAAATGCACTTATTTTTTCGACTCTTGCCTGCGCAGCTATATCCCTTTCAAGATAAGCAGAAATGTAGGCCCCAAGAAATGAAACCACATTCAAATCTGGCTGAATATAAAGTTCGGGCCATCCACCACGAAATAAAATGTCCATAATGTTTTGATTTGGCAGGGATTTTAAAATTTCGTGAACAGATAAACTGTGGAGGCGAAAGTGCTCGGCACGACCAGCAAGGCTTTCTCTGATATTTTGATCCAGTAATGGCTGATTAGACCCGGTCAACCGAAAGGTCAGTGGTGGCGAACTACTTTGACGCCTCATTTGATCAATTTTGATTTTAATTTGAGAAAAAAGAGGAGGCGCATACTGAACCTCATCAATTAAAATTGGCGAGGAATATTGCTCAAAGAAAAGGGCAGGATCACTGTTGGCTAATTGCCGTAGTTGTAGATCATCCAGAGTGACCTCACGAAACTCAGGCGATATTTTTGAAAAAAGAGCGCTCTTGCCACACTGACGTGGACCCCATAAGATTTGTGCCGGAAGCGTCGGCTTTAGGTTTAAATATTGCTCTAAATCCCTTATAATCCACATACTTGACTAATTTAAACTATTACTTTAGATTAGTCAACCACATACATGGATAGCTTAAGCTTGTTGTATTTACAATTGGGATATGCGACTGGTCTTCAAAAACCGAAAAGTGCGTTTATTTCGAGTTGAGAGCTTTCTCAATTTTTTCAAGACGCGCTTTGAGTTCGTTAATTTCTTTGTCTTTGGCAGCATTTTGATTTTCAAGTTGTTTGATCTTAGCATCTGACTCAGCTTTGTTAGCATGAGCCTTAGCGTTCACAGAAGCGATCTGACGATCTTGGGTAGCTTGATGAGCTTCAACACCTGAAATGCGACGAGAAAGCTCCTGAACTGTCGCTGTGAGGATTAAGGCTGCATCCACATACAGGTATAGCTTAAGCTCGTTGTATT
>JAYTZS010000284.1:0-3635 GCA_043741885.1 Bdellovibrio sp.
ACTTTGAATTCTTCCGATGACATGGCTTTCAAGAGGGTGATCAATGTGCCGGCAAGAGGCATCGGCAAAACAACAATTGAAAAGCTAGAAGAATTCTCAATGGCCCAACGAATGAGTCTGACTGATGCAGCTGCAAAAGCATGTGATGACCGCCTGTTCAATGCTGGGACAGTTTCTAAAATTCGTCGGTTTCTGCATTTGATGGAAGAGATGCGAGCGCTAGCTGCCGATCACAACTTGCTCGATTTTTACCACTTGGCTTTAGATAAAAGTGAGTACGTCATCATGCTCAAAGCAGAAGAATCGGTGGAAGCCAAAGCTCGAATTGAAAACTTAGAGGAACTGAGCAATGCAATGACTCAGTTTATGAAAGAGCGCGAAGATGCGACTTTGCAGTCTTTCTTAGAAGAGATGGCTTTGGTTTCAGATATTGATTCTCTGGATGAAGAGGCCAACAGTGTGACTTTGATGACTTTGCACATTTCCAAAGGTCTCGAATATCCCTACGTCTTTATGGTGGGTCTGGAAGAAAATCTTTTTCCAAGCGCTCGCTCGGTGGAAGAGTCTGAGGAAAGCTCGGTGGAAGAGGAGCGAAGGCTCGCTTATGTTGGGATGACTCGAGCCCGCAAAAAACTTTATATGACTTACACTCGCTCAAGAAAAGTTTGGGGGCAGGAGCAGTTCAATCCACCCTCTCGCTTCTTGAAAGAAATTCCAGAAGCTCTGATTCAGTTTTCAACGGCGCTGGAAACTCCAAAATTTGTATCTCGTTTTGCCTCTTCCAATGGCTCGTTCTACGGAAAAATTCCGGACCTCAACAGCATTGAAGATTCGCAAGTGTTCCCAGATTACGATAGCGAGTTCTCAAGCCACGGCTCAGAATTGCAGAAAGGAATGAAAGTCCGCCACCCGACTTTCGGAGTCGGCTCCGTCTTTCAAACGGAAGGCGCCGGCGATCAACAAAAAGTCAGCATCCTCTTCGCCGACCAAACCATCAAAAAATTCGTCACAAAGTACGCCCGCCTCGAACGGATGTAGAAGGTACCGTCTTCCCGTTTTGCGCCACGGCGCATCCGGGAGCGACAGCTTTAGCTCCTCTCAAGTCATCCCACTCGGCCTGGTAAAGTCCCGAATCTAACGGCTCCAACCTTTGCTCCGGTGCCGGGTTTTCGTACACGGCCTCGACTCCATCCCATCCAATATAGCTTCGAGAAATGGAAGATTCGGCAATTTGAAAATCAGGCACAAGCGCAGCTTTCCCACCACCATTCGGAATATCCAGAGACAAAGTCGGCATCGCAAGACCGGACAGATGCCCCCACAGTTCGCGCTGAATCCGCAACGATTCGTCAATTGAAGTTCGCAAGTGATCGGTGCCTTCAGAAGGATCGCATTGAAACATATAATAAGGCTTCACTCGGCAGTGCAACAGTCGCCTAGACAAAGCCTGCACAATCGCTGCACTGTTGTTCACTCCATTTAACAACACCATCTGATTCATTACTGGAATTCCATGATCAACCAACATTTCAAGTGCTGTTCTGGCCTCAAGCGAAACTTCTCGCGGATGATTGAAGTGAGTCAGCAAAAACACCGGCGCTGATCGACGAAGAGTCTTCACCAACTTTTCAGTGATTCGCATGGGGCAGACAACAGGCATCCGAGTGCCAATGCGAATGATCTCCACATGCTCAATCGCCCGCAGATCCGTGAGAACTCGCTCCAGTTGCAAATCAGACAAAGTCAGCGGATCTCCACCCGACAAAATCACCTCTCGAATGCCCTCATGGGAGCGAATGTAATCCAGAGCTTGGGCATACTGATCAGCCCGAATAAACGCCTGGTTCTGACCGGTGAAATGTTTTCGAGTGCAATACCGGCAGTAAACACTGCAAAGATCCGTTACTAAAAACAGAACTCGGTCCGAATAGCGATGAATGATCCGAGGCACAGGGCTATTTTTTCTCTCGCCCAGAGGATCCAGCAGCGATTGCCGACCCAAATTCAACTCGAGCGCTGACGGCATTAAGATTCGTCGCAAAGGATCCTGTGTATGATCGGCGGTTAAAGCCGAATAATACGGAGTCGTGCGAATATTGAAAAGTTCTTGGCCTTCCGCAAAACCAATTTTTTCGTCGTCACTCAGTCGAAAAACGCTTTCAAAATCTTTCTGAGTTTTCAAACTGTTTTGCAGTTGCCACGTCCACGAGTTCCAGTTTTCAGCTGAAATAGAGGTGGGAATGTCTGTCGGTTGAAAGCAAATTTTCATCAGACTCACCGAATAACTTGAAGCCAGGACTTTGACAAGAGCATAAATATTCATCAGCTGTCGAACTTTTTTATCTCGTCTCAAAATGAGATTCAGCAACAATCTCAAACCGTTAACCACTTGGCACAAAAGCAAAGTCAGTGGCCCCAGTCTTGTAATAGCTCAAAGGTGAAAGCAAAAATGCAGGCCGGATGCCTGTTTAACAGGAGGATCAATGTTTCGCTTAAAGTCTTCAACCAAAGTTCAAAAGTGGGGCCTTTTCGGACTTCTCATCGGAGCCCTAGGATTCACCCTCAGTATGAATCCAGATCATTTCAATAATGTGGCTCGAAATGAAGGGCCGATGCAATCAATCGATCTTGCAGAAACTGCAGTTGCTGCAGCTGCCGCGACTCCACCATCAGCACTTGCTGCTACCACTGAGACCTCAGCAGCTGCCACAGATTCCCAAACTCATAAATTCAAAGTGGTCGGCAACAAAGGTACTTTCGATGTAGAAGTGTTTAAGGTTAAAGGAAAGACATTTGCGACTTTCACCTCTGCTGACAGCGAAGGAAAATCTTGCGAACTTTGCAATGCCGGTGCAATGCCTTTGAAAAGCGCGTTTAATGAAGTGGGCAAAGTGACTGGAGAGGTTTTTGCGATCGTCCAAGGGAAGGGTGATAGCAAAGAAACAACTACAAAAGTGTCTGACTCAAAGGCCAAAGAAATCGAAATTTCTGATTGGGCTAAAAAATGTGAAAAACTCTCCAAAGACACTGCACTGACTTGTCATAAAACTCGTCTAGTTGAATTAGCAAAAGCTCTGAAAAACGAAACTGAAAATGATCCAGTTGTCTTAAGTTATTTCAAAAAGTATATGCTGCGACCTCTGCAGAATTCTCTCTATGACACTACCATCAGTGAAATCACTCGAGGAAAATGTGAGGGAGCTGAAGTTTATGCTGCCGCCTTTAATCAAGTGGGCTGCCAGAACTTGGAAACTTTTGATTCCGCGACAGATTTAATCACCGATTTAATCAAAGACTTACCGTCTGAGAATGGGCGCTCGACAACTCAAACTTTATTGAAACTGCAAGCTGCTACTTTTGCCATGCAGTTAAAAAATGCCGAGAGCATTGGAAAAGATGCTCAACGTGAAAGAAATCCATCAAAAGAAATGTTTGCGGCCAATAACATTCGTTTTGAAACTGAAATGAAAGGTTTGATTGCAGCTCGAGAAAGGCTTCATGATTCAATCGAAAGCTCATCTCTCGGTTCAAGCGACAAAGACCGTATGAATGCTGTGGTTGATAAAACTTTCTATAAGCCAGTCAAAGATATGTATGATGCTCAACAAACTTATGTAATGAACATTGGCCGTGAC
>JAYTZS010000285.1:0-3625 GCA_043741885.1 Bdellovibrio sp.
GTGCATCCGATGGAGGCCCTGAGAGCCTTGTTCACTGGTGCAAAACCAGAATTTATGAAATAAAATAAATAATTGGCCGCCGAAGGCTGGCCAGTTACATGAAATCTATCAAAAGTGTCCCTCTGGCCAGGTGACTGAGCTTGTGTCCATTCGAGAAACCCGAAAGTATCCAGTGATCTCCGGCGAAATTGTCAAAGTCACCGGAGTCTGTTTGAAAAATCGCCTGCCTGCCGCATTCAACCCCAACAATGCATCGCCTGATCTCACCGATGGAGTTTTATAAATGAATTTCAAATCTGTTTTAGCGAATACAACGAAAAATAGTTCTCTGCTGATGCTCACAACTCTTTTGTTTTCTCTGGTGACTTCTTTGTTGGTTTCTTGCGCCCATGTGAATTCAGTTTCACTGACTCCCATTCCAGCTAATCGGTCGAAGCCAGTCCGCGCGGAAGTTTCTAAATTGATTATTCTTGGTTTTAATTTTGACAATGATTACATTGATCCGCTGGTCAGTGATTTGAAAGCCCAGTGTGCGAACGGAGTGATCTCGGGTCTGCTGACCAAGGATGAAACCATCAATTATTTTCTCGCGTTCAAAAAACATGTCGTCGCCACCGGATATTGCCTGCAAGCTCCGGGTAAAGCGTCAGAAACTAGCAAGAGGTGATTTTCATGCGAAAAAAACTGAGTGCTTTTTTTAGGTTAATTTTTACTTTAATTTTTGCAACTGCTTTGGCCACAGGTTGTGCTCATTCCATCCATCAGGTTCAAACTTCTGATTTCTCTCCGATGCGGCCAATCGAAAGTGGACAAATGATCAAAGGTGATGCTGAACAGTTTGTGATTTTTGGCTTTGTTTCGGAAACTGAGTATGTCAATCAAGCCTATCAGCAATTATTGAGCGCTTGTCCTCAAGGAAATGTCACTGCGATAACCACGCAGCTTTCGACCAAGCTGGGGTTTTTTTCGTGGACCAACCGGGCCCTGATGCAGGGGCTTTGCGTCCCTCATTGAATTGCGACGGAAAAACAACAAATTCGGCAAATACGAGAATCTTCAAGATTTTCGCTTTTCCCAACCAGGCTTGAGAGCCCGATCAATTTCTGTTTTCCACTGAGCCGGCTCCTTACGGTTCTCCAATAGAAAATCCACCATGTGTTGAGGCTCAGTATCAAGACGAAGCCACTCGTCGGCAGCTTGGTGATTTAAAAAAACAGGAGTGCGATCATGGCCAATCAGTTTAACAAATTCCACCGGATCATCGGTCAAAATCGAAAATGAATCAACCACCTCCCCGGTCTGTTGATCGATCCAGGTGTCGAAAATTCCGGCGGCCAGCATTAACTGATCGCCGAAAAACTGAACCATGTTTCCGGCAAGTTCGCCCTGATAAATTGGCTCAATGAACTGACTGATTGGAACCACACAGTGATGGCGCAGAAATGGCGTTTTCCATGTGGGTTTGCTGTAAATCGCAGTTTTGCCGTCATCCGAATACAATCGCGCATTGTGAGTCGCAAATTTTGGCTTCCGTACTTTCGACCAGCTTGGGATCAAACTGAAATTCATGTTTTTCAAAACAGATTTCCCGCCTTGAGCAATCACCACCGGAGCTTGACTGAACGGCAAATAGCGCCCCCGCACCTCCTCCGAGAAGTGAGCGTCAAAGGACTGCAGTGCCTGACGGATTTGCACGGCTGTGGTGTGGAGAGTGTACAGAGCGCACATTGGAGAGAAACTTACCGGAAGTGCGGCAAATTCACAATCAGAGAAGTCCAGGTCAAGTCAAGTCGATGCCATCTCGAGGCCTTCCTATCTAGGAAAGCCAGACCACGCTGCAACTTGAAAGTTTTTTACTCGGCCTGCACTTAGATGGACTTCAGCTTCAATCCGCTTGAGTGTTTGAAGATTTTAAAGTGAGATTAGGAGATGCCCATGGGACTGCTGAAATTTTGTCTGTTTCTGATCATGATCACATTGCAGGCCTGCACTCACTCTCCCGTTCAGGAAGCTGCTATCCTTGCGCATATTCATTCTTCTGATCCTTTGCCAGTTAAAATTAATAAGACATTAACACTGCTCAATGAGCGTCGATACTTCCAGCCAGCCACAGAAATTCGAACCTTGAAGCCACCCATGGACAACTCATACAACCTGGATTCCTTGCGTTCGCCGGACGAAATTCTTTCGCAGAAAATCGGTGGCTCCAGTGGCAGCTCAGCTTTGGCCTTTGCGGCAATTTTAAATCAATCCGGAGTCGACTCAAAAGATCTGCAAATTGTTTCCACAGTGGTCAATCATGACCTCCGGCTGATTTGCCCGGAAGGTGGAAAAGCGAGGGCTCCCCAGCCCAAAACAGAAGCTGCAGGTTTCGTTTTTGTGGCCGTGCAAATGTCTGATAGAAAATGGCGACTGATCAATCCTCTTGATGGTCCAGTTCATTATGCAAATGCCGATTGGCTGGATCCAGAGTCTCTGAGGCGGCACGTCAGCAAAGAACCCGTTCAGATCCCGAAAGAAGTTTTTCGCCGGCTGCCTTTCAAGCAGTACGAATCCGGCTTGAGTGTCATTCAGACATGGAGCCCGACCGATTTTCCGTTTCACTCGTTCAATCAACGATTCGATCTGGTTGCCAGTGGTCGAATTGACCCGAAGGACGTTTCTCAATCCAAGGGAACTCGCAGAAACCAATCCGCTGCCATCTGCCGATTCACGGCCCCCACGCTCGCAGCGGCCCCCACGCTCGCAGCGGCCTCCACGCTTGAGGCAGGGCCTTTAATCGAGGCGAACCCTCCTGCTGAGGCAGCCCCCGTCTACGAAATTGCTCCCTAAATAAAATCTGTGAATTTCTTTTTACTTGGCAACACTCTCCTGCTCTCGATAGCGTCTAAGACGAGGCAGCGATTTACTTACCCAGGAGATGCTATGGCTGAAGATATGAAAGCAGAATTGGACCGTTTGCGAGCTGAGAATGAAGCTTTGAAAAATGCGAAGCCGGCGCGCGGTGTTCTTTCGATGAAGGTCAGCGAAAAAGGGGCTTTGTCAGTTTATGGAATGGGGCGATTTCCTGTGACTTTGTACAAGGAGCAATGGCTCAAGCTGCTCGAGATTGCTGATGAGATTAAAAAATTCATCTCAGACAATCAAGAGCGCCTCAAAACTAAAGAAGCTTAGGCCAGAAGCTTAGGCCAGTGTCATAGCCGGAGCCTAAGACCGCTGACTGCTGCTTTTACTGAAAGGCTGTCTACTGAAAGACCAAGTAAACATCCGAGAGTTCACGAGATCCACCGCAGTCGAGAGCTCTTAGGTCCAACGTCTGATTCACCTGAGGTTCAGCAGAAGTCGTGATGTCAATTGCCGCTACAGAGCTGGTGCCAGAACTTCCGAAAGAGGCAATTGGCAGCAAAGTTCCTTTGAAATCCACAGAATTCGAATTGCTTCCATCGGCGCCTGGAATGCTCGAGTCCGAAGTTCCCATCACATGATAAACACTCGCCAAAGACTGGCTGATATCTTTGCTCGAAGGATACACTCCCATCAAGACAAAGTTGTCGACGAGGATCGGATTTGTAGCGCTGTTGCCACCAGAAAGTTTCACCACTCGAGGTCCATCTAAACGAAATTC
>JAYTZS010000286.1:0-3615 GCA_043741885.1 Bdellovibrio sp.
TCCAATTTGATCTTCGTGATCAGATTTCAAACCAAATTAAATCATGTCGAAATAATCTAAACCACTGATGTCGCTACGCTTTTTGATGCGTAAGCCCTGCGCTGGGAAGTTGAAAACAGCTTCCGTGACTTCACGCAAACGATACGCCTTGAGCAGTGGCATTCAAAATTTATCAATGGCATCATGCAAGAGCTTTACGTCGCGTTAGTTCTATACAATTTTGTGAAATTGAAAATATTATCTAAGTTCGATACTGCAAAAGAATGCATGAAGGATATCTATCGAAAGCCAAATTTTAAATTATTATTTGGCTGGATCACTTCACGACTTTACAAAATATTTAAAGAAGTTCGCGGAGTTATGAAGGACTTCGACGAACTTCTAGTCAGGTCACTTGAAAAGCGAAAGCGGCGAAGTCGAAGCTATAAACGCGAGATCAAATCACCGCAAAGCCCATTCCCTTACAATAATACCGTGTGGAATTTATGATCGGCGGCTTAACTGAACGGTATTAAGCGTCTAGCCTGTCGATCTCTTAGCCAGGTGAGCTGCGAAACGTGACAGCAGCCTTTGTACTCTGCTCCGGAAGCGATTCAGCGGGGGGAGGGAAGTGGGGCTGCTGGCTTCAGGTTTGCTCTGTTATAGTTTGAGTCTTGGAATTTAATGGAGGATTGGCTTTATGAAAAAAACAATGTTCGGATTGATCTGTATATTATCGTCATCATTTGCAGTGGCCTCGAGCAGTTTCAAAGGCGAGGACTTTAATGCTATGATCAAAGACAATCAAAAGGCGGAGTCTGAGCTACGAAATAAATTACAAAAAGAAGCTGGAATTCGCTTCGATGACAAACCGGGAACTTTGGATAAAGACCGATTTGTGCCCAATACCGAAACTGAGCAGATCGTAGTTTCCACGACAGATCATTCGATTGTCTCTAAAAAAGCTAGAACTTATAATAAAGTGGACGAAACGACGGCCTCTCAAAGATTGTCGCAAGAATTCAAAGACGCGAATTAGGCTACCGAATAATTGCGTTTAAAGGATCAGGCGGCGAAGCTCTTGTTGGGAATAGACGTAATCGGCATAAATCATTGTGTTGGTGATGTTTCGATGGCCTAGCGCCACTTGAACCAAGCGAAGATCTTTAGTCTTTTGATAAAGTTCGATGGCAAAAGTATGTCTCAAAGAGTGAAAAGTCTTTGTGACTGGACGATAGAACTCCCATATCTGATAAAGTCTTTGATAACTAATATCAAAAATTCGGGTTCCCGAAATTGACTCTGAATAGCGGAATAGCTCTTCGAAAAATCGTGCCTGCAGGGGAATCTCCCGATCATTGCTGCCCTTAATTCCACGAATAAACACAGTCTGGTCGTAACGATTCAGGTCGGACTTCTGTAGGTTCAAGATCTCTTGGGCTCGACCGCCGGTCCGCAAAGCTAAGCTAATTAGAAAGCAATTTCTCGGATCTTGAGCCTGAAAGTCAGCAACCAATTGACGAACCCGCTCGACTTCAGGCGGGAGCAAGTACTTATTTTTATTTAGAGAATACCGAGCTGCGGCCATTAATTCTGTGTCCCTGAAGCGAGAGTAAAAATCAGTGAATAAAAAGTCACGAAGTTCGAATTAAATCCCTGAGACTTTAGTCCAAACGCGTAGCATTATCTTTTTTAGTTCAAATTCAGTCATCGGAACTCTATTAATATCTTAAGATATTTCAACTAGTTAGCTCTTAATAAAATAACTATAAGCTTAAGCTAAATTTGAAAATAGGTCATTTACACGTCCTTCCTGTGATTCTCGTTGTCATTTCAAGAACTTAGCTTGACCTACTCTACTGCTAAAAGCACCATGTACTGTGAAACACACCGTAAATTGATGTATTTCACAATATTTATCTTGTGTAATACAATACCACCTTTACATATTTCGGAGCGGATCATGGAAACTGAAGTTCAGACACAGCCTTTTGATTTGTCGATGTCTTCTCAGCGTGGTGAAAACCTCAAGGCAAAGACGTCTCATCGCATGCAGTATGAGGCTCAGGTTCAGGTCATCCAGAAACAAACTGGGGATCTGGAGAAAATTCGCGAAAAACTGGGGCTTTCCCAACGGAAAATCTGCCAACTTTTGATGGTGGATCCCTCGGCCTGGACCCGTTGGACAAAAAACGGGGAGTCCACCCCGCCTCATATTTATCGGGCTTTGCAGTGGTATTTGATTTTGAGTGAAAAAATTCCCGGCTTAACGCCGCAATATTTTATTGGCAAAGATCCTGAGATTTTGCATCAAACTGCTTTGAAGCACATTCAGATCGAGTCACTCAAAAGAGTGGAGTTTGAAGAAGCGGTCTCGATTCAAGCTCTCAGGCTAGAAAAACAGGTCGAGGATTTGCTAAAATTAAACAGCCTTTTGAATCGGGCCAAAACCAATCTTGAAACCGAAGTGACTGAACTTCGAAAGGCAGTTTATTTCAATCGCGTCGGATTTTTTCTTCTCGCATTTTCGGGGCTTCTGGTCGGAGCAGCATTTTACTGGCTACTTTTGCGATAATGCTGACTACTGAGCTCTCTCTTTAAATTGAGGCACCGAACCTAAAGTAAGCTAAAGAAATGATTAAATGTCTGCTTTCTATTCCTATTCTGAGAAGTCTTCTGCCTCAAACAGAGATTACTTTAAGTCCTAACCCTTACCCTCCGAAGAGTTGCTCGAGAGTTTCAACACGAGGGCGGTTAGATCATGAGACAAAAGCAGCTTTATTTCCTTTGCGGCCTCCTGACGCTTTTATTGGCCGCTTGTCAGCGTCCAAAATCTGAGCAAACTCAAATTCAGTTGGCAGTCCCTCAGAAAATGGCTTCGAACAAACTCAGCACTCAGTCTTTATCGACTGATGACTTGCTCGCTCATTTGATCATCAATGTGACTGGCGAGGGAATTAGCTCGCCAATTTTGTATCAATGGGATTCTTGTCATGATTGTCCCGTCGCTATGCCCATTCCGACGTCATTTGCTCTGGAAGTTCCAATGGGAAGCAATCGTTTGGTGCAAGTTTTAGCCGTTTACTCAAACCACACGACGAATTCAATGAAGTTTTATTACGGAGATGTAACCCAGAGCTTATCCAAGGCCGAAGAGGCACTGCCGATCTCAATCACTCAGGTTGGCGACGGAACAAGTCCGATTGTCAGTGGTCGTGTTTCTGGTCGATACTTCAACACGGTTAGCTCTGGCCCGACTGGTGAAATTTATATCAAATACAATCCCAACAATGGGCGCCCTTCTTTGATCGTCGAGAAAGCTTCCATAGCTAACGGATGGTTTTCTTTTTTCATGCTCTCTGGCGCGAGTTTCGAATATCAAGTGGTCTCAACGGGCGAGCTTCTTTGGGGTGGTGCAGTTAGCTTAGATTCTGCGCCGTTTTTGCCGGTCGCTGGGAATTACTCTTCTGTGGCTCGCGCTGCCGTTCCAGTTCACATTCGAGAGGAAAATCAGAATGGAACGCCTATTTTTACTCAAAATGAAGCTTCGTATTTTGTCTGGGGATACTGGGGCTCAGGAAGCGGCGCTTCTGTTGCCACGGCGAAAACAGTTTGCACAGATTTTAGCACGGCGTT
>JAYTZS010000287.1:0-10038 GCA_043741885.1 Bdellovibrio sp.
CAAAAGTCAGCCCACTGGGCAACGGGTTGTCCATTATAAAATGAACTGAAGACTTATTTACCGCTGGAGTTAGACCCGTAATGTTTTCGCCGACGGCAACTGTTTTATGAGTTGCACCAGGATATTTAAATTCTGGCGCGACAGGATCGAATTGACCACCCACGAGACATTCAACAGATACCTCTTGAACGTCGCCATCAATCATTCCAAAAAAAGACCCAGCTACCTTCTGCGAGTCCGAGACTTTTTGTTTCAAATAAACCGTCATACCACCTTGAGGTATTTTGTAGAAAACTCGATCGACATCAATATCTCGGGTGCCAGTTATCTTCACGCCTGTTGGATTTTTCTCAGACATCACAGACAAGCTAGCAAAAGATCCAGATTCTTGCCATTCCACTGCAAATTCAAATAAACTGCCCGAGCGATCAGGCTTCATTGCCCGGCACCAAGCTTCGGTGAAAATTCCTTGCGCAATATTTTTATCTCTGTTATTGAGCAGTGTGTACACACCAGTTCCCTGGCCAATATACTCAGTCGAGAAACTGGAGAATTCCAGAGTTGAAGTCGGCACTTGTTGAGAAGTATTTTGACAGGAATTTTCGGTTGAAATCAGGGTGGTTGTATCACCATGAATTTCAAGCTCTCCGATAGCTATACTTTTATTTTCACAAAGCAGCCCTGGAACGAGCCGAGTGTAGGTGGGCTTGCCATCATAACCTGTGCCATTGCCCGATAACTGAAGCTTAGTCGCAATCAACTGCTTCGACCAAAATCCTTGATCCGGCTGACTGCAATTTTGAAACAAAAACATCATAAGGCTAAAGGCAATGAAATTACCCGTCAGTCGGATGGCCTTTTTTGTTTTTGATTCTAATTTTGATTTGAGTCTTGTTGACACTCTTCAAATGATACTCTCTTTGAATGCCAACCTCTTATTACTTAGTTATAAAATCTCATATTGAAACGGTTTCTATTTCCAGTTTCATTTTTTTTCGAAAGCAGTCAAATGCAACAGTAAGAGCAAAACCTAAGCTGCCTTGCAAATATACCTATACCCTTTGGAAGCCCTTTCACGAGACAGCCGGCGAGCTTCAACCGCCTCCTTCAAGTGCCGGCGTGCAGACCTTTCGCTGAGACCGAGCGCTTGCACAACCTCAGCAGACGAAAATGATTTCGCAGCAAATTTTTCAAAAAGCAACAAAGTAAAATGTTTCAGTTTCTCTCTCGCCTGAAACCGTTTCCGACCTATCCTAACAATCACCGGCCCAGTGAATATGAGCGAGACACGACCTTTTGAAACTTGGACCTTGAAAGGAATATTTTGTACTGTGAACGATTGACGGAGCCGACAGATCAGCTGCTCCACTTTCGCAGTTGATGTTAGCGGATTAAAATATTCCCTGTCATAAATCTGGCCAAAGATTTCAGTGATCGGAAAGCTCCTATAAGAGTCGCTAAGGAGGATCTGAAATAGACTTCGCACAAGCCTAGGCATCTCTAAATCGTCTGGATCCAGTTCAAAGTGTGAACCCGCTAAAGCGGACGGACCCAGAGTTAGATCCATCTGGTTTGGAACCGGCTTCTGCCATTTGTAAATCTTAAGTATTCTCTGTCTGTAGGCTTTAAAGTGGGAGCCAAAGTACACTTTCAATAAATCTTTGTCTTGTTGGAACACCACAGCTTTAAAAAAATCACATTCTCGGATGGTTTCGGAGAAATCACTGCGCACAGCCTCGTCTCGAATAGCATGGAGGCCTCTGGTCTCATGGCCCTTATCAAAAAGATTTGCAATGGCTTGCCACTTCCGAATGAAAAACTCGTACTGGTAGTTTTCATGTCCAATCAATTTTGCTGCGTTGGCTAGATGGTCTCTTGCTTCTTGAAGCCGTCCACAAAAAATCATGTTCTGAGCCAACAGTTCATAAGTGTTCGCTCGGAGCAGTTTCAAATCGGCGCCGTCAGTTAAAACGAGAAGTTGATTGAGCACTTCATTGGCTCGAGCGAAATCAAGCAGTCCTACATAACAAGCCCCAAGATTAAGCAGGCCAACCGTTCTTTGGTATTCGCTGATCCCTGGGCTTTTCACAAAGGTTTTCAATGGTGAAAACGCAGATAAGAAATCCCACTGTTCGATTCCGATGAGTCCAAGATAATAAAAAACTTCGGGTTCTCCTGAAGATTTCAATTGCCGCAATATATTTGTAGCTTCTTTAAAAATTCCAATTCGAGACAGCGCTAGGGCATACAACGCTTGCTCTTTGGTGGTCGCCGGCGGATGAACTGGTTTTTCAGAGCGAATAAGCGGTCGCAACCAGTGAATAATCAAATGGGGCAGCTGAACTCGCCTTGCGAGATCGGCGTACTCAACCAGTTGCGACCTGTGAATCTCGCTCACAGCCAGAGTTGGCAAAAAGGCTCGAACCTGCGCCGCTCGGCCTTCGCGAATCCACTCATCAAGCTGCCTCAAATTGGGAATATTCTCGTCATCCATCCTATCAACTCATCGGTAAAATTTTGTATTAAATGAAGACTTTACTCCAGGCCTTCGAATCTGCTGAGAAATTCTTTGTCAGCGGCCAAATTTTATAAATGGGGGCAAAACCTTTAAACATTTAATCTTTAGGAACAGAAAGATGAGGCCTCGATGAAAACAGAGACTTTTACACAGAAGCCTGTAAAGAATTTAGCTGAGAAATCTACAGAGAAATCTACAGAGAAATCTACAGAGAAATCTACAGAGAAATCTACAGAAAAAGCTACAGAGAAGGTTCCAGAGACTTATAGAGATTTAGCGAATCGTCTTTATCGAGCATCCGAAGAACTTCTGCTGTTAATTGATGTGGATCGAGTGCAACTTGATGCCGAAGCCCTTTATGGAGTTTGCACGACTGGAGCCTCGCGAATAATTCCGATGGCGATTCAAGTGCAAAGCCGAGAAGAGATTATTACGGTCCTCCGAATTGCCTGCGAAAATCAAATTGCTGTCTATCCGATCAGTAGCGGTAAAAACTGGGGCTATGGCACAAGTCAGCCGGTGCAAAACCATTGCATCCTCTTAGATCTCTCAAAAATGAACCGTATTTTGAATTTCAATTCTGATTTAGGGACCGTCCGAGTTGAACCCGGGGTGACTCAATCGCAATTGAAAGATTACATGGATCTCCACGGATACGATTTTCTGGTTCCATCAACAGGAGCCGGGCCGCACGCGAGTCTTGTGGGAAATTTGCTCGAGCGCGGTTTCGGGATCACTCCCCACGCTGATCACTTTGGAGCGCTTTTGGCTCTGGAGGCGATTTTGCCAAATGGTCAAATCTACCGTTCGACCTTGAGTGATGCCGGCTGCGATAAACTCAATCAAAATTTCAAGTGGGGTCTTGGTCCCTACCTCGATGGTTTATTCGCACAAAGTGGATTTGGAATTGTAGTTGAAACCAGCATCGCTTTGATGCGACGACCTCAAGCCTGCGAGGCGTTTGTTTTCACTTTGAAATCGGACGCCGATATTTTACTGGCGACCGAGGCTTTAAAAAAGATATCACAAAATTTGCCTGGCATTCTCGGTGGAATGAATCTGATGAATAGCCTTCGCATGTTGGCAATGAATACACCGTATCCGGATGAGGACGTCCGACCTGGGCGAACTTTAGATGATGGACAGATTCTGGAACTTCGAAAAAAATATCAGATCGAGGTATGGACTGGTGTCGGAGGGCTTTACGGGACCGAGGCCGTAGTTCGCGCAGCAAAACAAGAAATTCGCAAAATTTTGAAACCTTTCGCGAAACAAATTAAATTTGTAAGTCCAAAAACTCTCAAGCTACTCAATTTTATTTCTCCATTCGTACCTAAAAAATTAGGAGGAACAAAATTACTAGTCATGAAAGAACGCTTAAAGCGACTGCTTGATATTGTTCTCGGCCAGCCGACTGAGGCCGCGCTTCCACTTGCCTATTGGCGCTCAGGGAAGACCTACACTCCCGGCCAAAATCACAACATTGCAAAAGACAGCTGTGGATTGATCTGGTATTCCCCTCTCGTCATCAATCAACCCGAAAGCGTTCAAACATATCTTAAATTCGTTACATCAGTTTGCAAACGTTATGAGATCGAGCCGTTGATCACCTTAACGACTCTGTCAGAGAGAGTTTTCGATAGCACAATTCCGCTTCTCTTTAACCGGCACGATGAAAGGCAAACCCGCCGGGCTCAGGCTTGTTATCAAGCCCTACTTTCCGAGGGACAGTCCTTGGGATATTTCCCGTATCGCTTAGGAATTGAACAAATGGCCCAAGTGACGGCACAAACTAATTCGGTGAGTTGGCAAATGGTCGCTAAAATTAAACAGGCCCTGGACCCGCAACATATTCTTTCGCCTGGTCGCTACTGTCCATCGCGGAAGTAAAGCTGATGCCATCGATTGGGTCTATTCCTGAAGACCGCGGGTCGGCATTGAGCATCTGGAAATCCCAGAGGTTGTGGTCCAAAAGCTGAGACGAATGAACATTGCTCATCGCTTTCAACATCGAATTGCCAATTTGCGGGATCTCGGTTTCGAGTTCTTGCAGCAATTTTTTAATTTTTTGCCGTTTCATCCCTTCTTGGGAACCACAGAGGTTGCATGGAATGATTGGAAAGTTCCAAGCTGCGGAAACCGCTTTTAAATCTTTCTCAGAAACAAAACTCATCGGCCGAAGCAAAATGTTTCGTCCATCATCAGATTTTAGTTTCGGAGGCATCGAGGACAGCTTCCCCGTGTAAAAAAGATTCATCAGCAAAGTTTCTGACAGGTCATCTCTGTGATGGCCCAAGGCCATTTTGCTAAAACCATTTTCAAAAGCGTAGGTGTAGAGAATTCCCCGTCTCAGTCGAGAGCAAAGTGAGCAGAAGACTCCAGAGGTGACTTTCTCTTTTACTACCGAATAGGTGTCTTTTTTCAAAACAGTCAGTGGAATTTCCAAGCTCCCCACCCAATTCGAAAAGTCAGAAGCGTCGAAGCCAGGGTGACCTTGATCAAGCATCACGGCTTCCATTTCGAATCGAAAGGGAGCGCGTCTTTGAATCTCTTTCAGTAAAACCAACATGATGCTCGAGTCCTTGCCGCCGGAGCAACACACCATCAGGCGATCGCCCGCCTCTAACATTTGATATTGCACCATCGCCTCCACCATTTGCTTGCGAATTTTAGCGGGCAACGGATCTTCGAGGTTCATTTTGGCTCTCATAAAATTGCAATGACTTTGAATTCAACTGCAATCGGAGTCGGCAGCGAGCCAACTTCGATTGTCGTTCGGGTGGCTTGAATCGAATTGAAATGCTGAGCATAGACTTCGTTGAAAGATTGAAAATCTCGTTTCATATGCGTGAGAAAAACTTGAACATCGACAATTTTGTCGAGCGAACTTCCCGCCCCTTGCAAAATTAATTTGATATTGTTGATCAATGCCTCGGTTTGAATGACGATGTCAGAGGCGATCACAGTTCCCGCAGAATCCAAAGTGACTCCGGGAATTTCTGATGTGCCTGCCTGGCGTGGGCCCACTCCCGAAAGAAAAAGAAATCCACCGGCTTTGCGAGCATGGGGGTAAGCTCCGACTGGTGGTGGAGCTTTCGAGCTGTGAATGATGTTGGAGTCGTTTGAATTCATGCAAGATCCATATCAAACTGGAAGTGAAAAAGAAAGAGAAAGGCCGGGCTATTTTTTACTTTATCTTTTACTTTATCTTTCGAGTTCGGTCACAACTCGACTTGATCGAGATCGTAATACCATCTGTCGTGATCTGGATCCCAGTCGTCCCAGGTTGCGATCTTTTCCAGAGATTCTAAATAACAAGGCGGTACAATTCCGGGAACTAGAAATGCTTTTTGTCGGCGCAGGGGATAGGGATTTCGCAATTCAAAGCCGAGCACTCCAAGAATTCCTCGGGCAAGATACCAGGTGGCTTGTGGATTCCAACCATGTGCTATTTTAATCACGACGCCCAAACCCTCGGGATAATCTGGATGATCAATCGCCATTCCAAGCAAGCCATCGGCTCCCTCTTTGGCAATCACTTTTCCGTGCGCTGCTTTCATCACAGTGGTGTCCAGACGATTGAACCCACCGACCAGATCTGGATTTCGCACCATGGAGGACCAGATCCAGTCTTGGTCCTTGTGTTTGGCAAGACCCGCATAACATTGAGCTAGCTCTTTCACAGTCATGGAAACAGTTGGCAGACCATCTCCATCTCGAGCCACTCGCAGTGGTTTCCAGCCCGAGCCCAAATAGCCTTGCACCACTTTCAAATACTCTTTGAACACCGGATGAGTCGGCAACGTGTAGCCGACTCGGCTCCAGCCTTTGAACTTACAACCCTTAAGGATCGCCGCATGGTGGCCACTGGAATTATTGAACCAGCGTCGGGGTCGGCGCACTTGCCGTCCGAATTGAACCAGCGGGAGATCAAGTGGAGTCTGCATCAATCCCCATTCGCTTTCACTGAGCAAGCTCTGCGCAGCTTCCACATGCTCGGCAGCTCCATTGTGCGACGACACACTGATGGCTTTTTGCTCCCAAGTGGTGGTGTCTGCCAAAGCCTCTGAAAAAACTTTGATATAAAAAAGTTTCATCATGCTGCGGCCATAACAGAGAACATTGCCGCCAAACGAATGAATCAATTGATCGCCGCTGAACCAGGCAATCGCTCCGTGAATTGTGTTCTCGCTGACTTCGTTTCGTCGGTAATCAATCAAAGGTTCCCATTCCACATCGCGGCCAGTGGGAATTCCTGGGATTTTTTCTCCGAAAGGACTTTTGGGATAAATCTGTGACATCAGCTTTCGCCTTCATCCATAGCTTGCAAAGCAGGATCCGCCGATTGAGAGGACATTCCTGAAGCATCCGCCAAAACATTTCTCTCGCCGCCGTAAATTTCCGGGCTGTCCTCGTCGAATTCCAAATCCCGAGTCGCAAATTCAGTGGGTTCAAGGCTGACCACAGCACTGCCAGTTCCGTAAACTGTTTCATATGCCCACACTTCACCTTGGTATCGATTGTGCGCTCCCATCACTGACGACAGCCACCAGAAAGGCTTGAAGTTATTTACTTTTTTAACTCGTGCTTCTTTGTGAATCTGCCGTGAAAGCTGAGCCACATCTTCGAGCCGGCCCTTTTCTAAAAATTCAAGAATCTTTAGATTCCACTCTTGATCCTTGAGCGAATGAATTTTGTCATTTTTGGCGTCAATAAAATTGGCATGCAGACGATTCGACAAAGTTGAAATTGTGATCGCCACTGCGGTTTTTTTCTGAGCCTTCAAAGTGTCCAGCACAGCTTTTCCCAACACCACAGTCTCAGCCCGATCAGAGTAAATGTTCGAAGAAAAAATCACAGCTGGGATTTTTTGTTTCGGATTCGCCAATTTCAATGCGACGACAGAGCCAGTGTCGATTGGAAACCCCTGATAATCTACTAACCGCATGTGCAATCCACGCTTCTCTCCAGCTGCTACAATCCCTCGTGCCAATTCCGAATCCATTTTAAACTCGTAAGGAATGCTCCCAAGCTCATGAAACTCTTCATCGACATGAGTCCATTTGCACTCAGGCCGCCCCTGAACCTGATGACCAAGCACGCTAGGCCACATGGTCGAGTAAATAAGAATAACATCAGGACGCAGCCGTTCAATGTCGGCTCCAACTTTCTCAAAGGCTTGGCGCAGTTTAAGATATCCAGGATTTGCCTCAGGTGTCAGAAGTGGCTGTGGCAGTCCTGGTAGGATGTAGCCTTTGAGAATCATAGCTCACTCCACTCGACAACAGCATTTCCGGTTCCGATAACTGTTCCGTAGCCATGAACTTTGGCCGGCGAAGTTGGAAAATCCAGCGCCGACAGCATCCAAGTCAGAGCCCCCGAATCGGTTTCAGCAATCGCTTGCTCGGTAAAATCGGGTAACAAAGAAATCACATCCCGACTTCGACCTTGCTTCATCAATTCAATTAATTTCATATCCCACAAGTACTGACTGTGACTGTAAATATGTTCTTTGCTCATGTCTTCAGGAAGCTCCGGCTCTTTTGTAAAATGTCGGTGGGACAATGAATTGCTGGCTAACAAAACAGCTCGCCTTCCGGATTTCTCAACAGCTTTCCGAGTCGCCTTTCCCAAGTTGATCATCATTTCCTGCATCACATCCACATTGAAATAGGCCGACGCCGCATTCGAAGAGATCGCCACAATGGGTTTGTCCCATTTCGGATTGACCATGTGACAAGAGACAATGGTTCCGTAATCAATTCGGAAATCAGGGTTCGTCATCATTTGAGTTTGTAGATTGAGAGCTTGCGCTTCTTGGTGGATTGCTTGGGCTAAATCGATATCGACTTTCAAATCATAGTTGTAGCGAAACAAATGCGGGAACACCGGATCCACACTGATAGATTTTGCATGTGGAATGCCCAATATATGAGTGCCAACATAAGTCCTCCAATGCGGCGAAAGAACAATGATCACATCGTAGTTTTTTTGCTCAAGGCTATTGCGCATATTTTCATAAGCCCAGCGCAAAGTCTCCCAGCCGCCTTCTGACTTTGCTTCATTCTGTGGCGGATTTTCAGCATAAACCAAATGTGGTGGATGAGGCGCCAAACAGCCAGCCACGATTCGACCAGTTGATTGAGAGTTGCTGCCACTTGTGTTGTTAGATTTCAACTGAAGGCTCCTTGACCACGACAGTGGTGGCTTCGCTGTAAAATTCGATGGAATACTTTCCACCTTCTCGGCCCAATCCAGAGTGTTTCATTCCGCCGAAAGGGACTCGCAAATCTCTCAGCATCCACTCATTGATCCAAACTGTTCCCGAGTGAAGCAGACTGGCTACTTTTTCGGCTTTCTGAGAATCATCGGTCCAGACTGTGGCGGAAAGTCCGTAGCGAACACCATTTGCTTTTTCGATGGCTTCTTCGACGGAACGAAAAGTTCCGATGGTCACAACTGGCCCAAAGATTTCCTCTTGCACGCAGCGAGAACTTTCTGGCAGACCCATGATGACTGTCGGATTGAGAAAAAATCCCTTTTTAAACTGAGCTTGCAGGTGTGGCTCGTCTCCTCCACAAACTATTTCTCCACCTTCTTCGCGGGCCCAGCCAATGTAATTCTGAACTTTGCGCAGGTGAGCTTCTGAAACCATTGCTCCCATAAAGGTATCCGTCTGCGCAGGATCACCGACTTTGATTTTCTGAATGGCTGAAGTGAACAGTTTCAAAAATTGAGGCAAAAGAGATTCTTCAACATAAATTCGCGAACCACACAGACAGATTTCGCCTTGATTGAGAAAGCTGGAGCGGATGGTGGTGGCCACCGCCTTTTCCAAATCGCAATCTGCAAAGATCAAATTCGGATTCTTTCCACCGAGCTCCAAACTGATTTTTTTGAAATGCTCAGCTGAATCACGATAAATTTTTCGCCCGGTTTCAGTGCCACCAGTAAATGAAATCAAGGGAACTTTGGGATGCTGAACTAGAGCTGCTCCCACTGTCTCGCCCAAGCCAAAGACGATATTCAGAACTCCCGATGGCAAACCTATTTCAAGACAGACTTCGGCCAAAAGGGCTGCTGTCATCGACGTCAGTTCGGAAGGTTTGCAAACGACGGTGTTGCCACAAGCAAGCGCCGGTGCAATTTTCCAGGTCAGCAGGTACAATGGCAGATTCCACGGAGAAATCAGGCCGGCCACTCCCACTGGCTTTCGCTCGACATAACTGTGAAAGCCAGCCTCGTGATAGACTTCGGTTTTGTTCTGATTGTCAGCATGAAGAACATGATCGGCAAAAAATCGGAAATTATAAATCGATCGTTCAATATCCATTTGGCGAGCCAAACTGATCGGTTTGCCTTGATCCTGACTTTCCAACTGCGCGAATTCGTCAGCTCTCTGTTCGATTCGATCGGCTATGCGGTAAAGATATTGGGCTCGTTCTTCAACTGTGAGGCGAGACCAACTTGGAAAAGCTTGGTTTGCTGACTGCACGGCTAGATCGATGTCATGAGAATTT
>JAYTZS010000288.1:0-3581 GCA_043741885.1 Bdellovibrio sp.
GCCATCTTGCACCATGGAAGGCAGTGCAAGTTCATTGGCATCAAAGGAAACATTGCCTGTGAGGATCTGAGTTTTTTGCATGAGGTACAAAGACCGCTCTAGAAGCCAGGAAACGCTATGAGATAGGGGAATACTCAGCCGCCAGCCGCCCTTTTCATAGCGTTGAGATTCGAGCCATTCCGGAGGATTTGCTAAAAACTTTCGCAAAAAATATTCGGATAAACCCGTAAGGGAACAGATTTCACTCAGGGTTGCGTCTATTTCCCAGCCTGACAAATAGGGAACGGATTTAAATTTTGTGCCGATATCGACACCGTCAAATTGAACAGAGCGGTTAAACTTCATCGCGCCGAGAAGCCACAGGACAAGTTTTGCCAATCCCTTTTCCACCCGCTCATCGTTGTAGAGACGTTCGGTAATACGCGCGGCTCTGTCCCGTGCATTGAGAAGCTTGTGGAGTTCTGAAACCACGGGTCTGCGCGCGGTTTCGAGTTCACGCAAAATCTTTTGATTTTGAAAAATGAGTTTGTCGGGGTTTTTAAAATTGGGCAGGTCACGGATAACTCCCCGCGCTCCAAAGTCAGCACCAATTCCTAATTTATCAAAGACTGACAGCAGGCGCCCTTGCAGCTTTAAGGCAGACTTTTGATTCCCTGCGGTGGAGTTGGCAATCACCAGAGGGGAGATAGCCACCACCACGCCTAGCCCTTTGCCACCGGTGCTGCGCACAACGTAACAAATAAGCTTGGCTACTTCGGGAATTTCTTTTTCAAGGGCTGGGAGAATCAGATCCCAGGCCAGTTTGCCTTCAGAATCTTTAAAGCAATCCATAGCTCGGTGCGCATCGAGGTCAAACACAAGGCCAAACACCGTCTCGAAGCCCTTCTTGTTATGGTAGGCATTGGAGGCCAAGTCTGCCTGCGTGCGGGCGTCCTTGCCAATGTATTTGTAAGCTTCGCGCTCGCCCTGGGAGTTTTGACTCCAAGATTTGTACTCAAAGTGACCGGATGCCGAAAAAACCCGCGAAAAATTTACCTGAGCCGACACACAAATGCCTTTTTAGGCCGCGCTCTATACAAACCACAATTTCTTGTGATAGCGTTGCCCTATGAAGTTGTGAAAGCAGCTTTGTGGCACCCTCTTAAAAGTACCGATATTTTGAAGCCTAACTGTTTCTAGCAGGTAGGCTTTTATCTTTTTAAGCTACTTAGAGCAGGTGTAAGTCCTGCATTAAGTCAATTCATCTCAATCCTCTGAAAAAATACGCCAACAACTCAACAACGATAAAACCCGATTTCGATACTTCAATATGTACATTGCTACGGATTCAATATCAAACAATTCACTAATTTTTTTCGATACTTAGCTGACCTGTTACGAGCGGACTCACCACGAGCGGACTCACCACGAGCGGACTCACTACAGGCTAATAATTGTTATTATTATACTATTTCCATGGAAAGCATAAATGTACGTAAGTGCCGGACTGAGCACCAGCACTTTTCACCGTGAACGACTGGCTCAGAAAGAGTCCGAGTGCGACTCCATTTTTCAAAAATCGGGTAATAGTGCCACTTGATGTAGTGCCTAAAATTTCTGCCAGTGAATTTCGATTTAGATGTAACGTTACCGTTCCAGAAGCTTTCGCTTTTTCGTAAAGTGCGCAGTAGCCCGATGCCAGATATGAGTGGCGGGGCCCTGTGATAGCATGAACTATTTTAAACACCTCAAAAGTATCTTTTGAAAAATCAGTTTCCCAGCTTGGCTTCATCAAAGCTGACGATTTTCCCGAGCGGAGAACCGAACGAGCCAATTTCTTAAAGTTGGAAGAAGCGTCTGTGGCATTAGAATCAAAAGGTGCTGCTTCGTCTTCAGATGTCTTCAGTTGAGGTGAAAATACATCTTTGAGAGCAACCCGTGATTCGTTAGCCTGTGATCTTATTGGTTCCAAAGTTTCTGAATCGTGCACTATTACAGCTGTTGGCACTTCTTTGGCATTTAAAAGATTTAAAACCTCAGGAATTTTATTTTCCTTATGATCTAAAATCGCACTCTTACAGAGTTCATCAGTCTTAAAAAACGACTTAACTGCTGTTTCTGGTAATGCTACAAATTCATCATCTTGATCTGAAATTGGGTCCACAGAGGCACCCGATCTATTGGAGTACTCATTGTGATTTTCGTCCTTCGAATAAGAAATGGAACGAAATCCACCTACATTCAATGCAGCTTCTTTGAACATGGGGTTGCTATCCAAATCAGAAAATCGATCTCGTTTTTTTTCTGCGCTGGCTTTTAACTTTTGAGCGAGAAGATCAGAAGCTCGTTCTTTAGCTCCTTGCTTGTGACTCAATGATTTATCTATGCCTCCCAAGCGGCCTCTAGACATTCACATCACTCCCTTCTTCCCTTTCGCCCAGAGGAGAATCTAAATGTCCTGCAGCGAGGTCGCTAAAGGACGTCCCGATTGATCGAGACCACAGAGTTGGCTTTTTCCGTCGACCTGCGCCGATAGCGCTGATACGCTCCTCAATTTCGCAGGACAGCTCGACAATTTGAGCGGCACTTTTAGAATCCGGTGAATGTCTCATCACTGAGATTTTATTTTCTTTGTCTGTTTCTTGAAAAACCGTGGCCTTGTCTATTTGAGCATTAAAAACAAGATCCCCATACTTTTCGCGGAGCCAGTCAATGCAATCCCTGTTTATGTTTGTACGCTCAACACGAGTTAAAACAATTCCTAATATCCGCATATTGCTATCTTGCGATAGCTGAAGCAATGACTTATGTAGGTTTACCAGACCTTTAATTGACTTTATGTCTGGCACCATCGGAATCAAGACATATTGATCAGCCATCACTGCGTTCTTATAATGTTCATCCAAATGGGGAGGCGTATCAAAAAAAACATTTTGAAAGTTTGACTGGATTCTTTTTGAATTGATAAATTTCCGCAGGAATCCATAAGGCTGCCCCGCGTTTTTAATTTCGCTCTCACAGTCCATTGAGTCCAAAGTGTTTGGAAGTAAATACAGATTTTGAATGTCGGTTTCAAAAAGAAATTTTTCTGCGTTAAGTGGCTCTGGATTTCGATACCAGTCTCCCAATGTAAAAATTGGTGACTCTTCAAATGGATTGAATCCTAGGGCATCACTCGATGAGGCCTGCGGATCAGTGTCAATTAAAAGGGTTTGCTCTCCAGCTGCCGCTCGAGCTGCGGCTAAATTTACTGTTAATGTGGTTTTACAAACTCCACCTTTTTGATTCACAACTGCAATGGACTGCATTTACCTCTCCCTATTTCTCGGCTGTTATCAGGCGAGAATTATCCTACGTCTGGTTAATTTCTGATACAAGTAACGTTATGAATTTAAATAGCCTAAATTTTAAGCTAAATTAAAGTGACTAAAAATTGACGCTTTTTCGGCTTAAAGTTTCCGCTACATCTCCACCCCTCTGGTCTGATCTACGGTTGTTATTTTCCCTTCATTTTTACTTTGCTCCGCACCGGCTCTAGCCACTTCATGAGCAATGTCTTTGGTAAGGTCTTTTTTTTCGATGTTTTCTATATCCTGTCTGTC
>JAYTZS010000289.1:0-3578 GCA_043741885.1 Bdellovibrio sp.
GAAAAAGCATAGGCCGTCAGTGTTCCTTGAAAATTAGCTTTCGCAGCCTGAGCAAATCGCTTGATTTGGAACTCTGCTTTTTCAAATCCGTTCCAGTTGTTGTCACCTGAAATTTGAAAATAATTTTGAAAAATTTCTTTCCAAGTTTGATCAGAAAGGAAAGTCTCTTTGCGAACATTGGTCATCAACCCGCGCAAAATAGGATCTTTGAACAGGCCCATCATTGTCTCAGGACTCCACTTAAAAAAGCTAGGAACTCCTGAGCAAGAGTGCTCCTTCTGAAACTGATGCAAGCCGTAGTCTCTTTCGAATTCCATCACTTTCCAACCTTCAATGGTTTTTTTAAATTTTGGCAGACCGTTAGGGAAAACGACTGGCAATTGTCGCGCCGACAACTGCTTCCAGATATGCATCTCCACCAGTTGAGTCGGAACATCAGTCGAATACTGTTTGGTCCACTGGAGTGTCTCAGGATTGGTCAGGAAAGCTTCGAGATCGAAATCAACCACTTCATAAGAAGCGCCAATGCTTTCCAAAAACAAAATCGACTCACTGAAAGAATTTAAATTGAGATCATTTTTGAACCGAGGAACAATGCAAGTGAATGGACAGTGAGCCCAGCGAAAGGCCTGTACCATCACTTGCGAGGCAAAACTTCCATCGACATAAAGCAAAGGCTGTTTTTGAAACAGACCTTGAATCAAAGCCGCTGCTATGACCAGCTCGGCTCGCCATTCGACCACTTGCCGCGACGAGGTGCCAACGGTAAAATTCCAGGTATCCGTGGGCTGTGCACGATGGGCCAGAGAAGACGGACCATAAGAAACTTGGAAATGATTTTTAAGCGTATTCATTAATTGAGAATTCATTTATATACCTCGGTTTCCCTATTCTTTCGAACCGCCCGAAATCTATCAATCGAATTGTCAAACCTCGATCATATTGAGACATTAGCCAAGAGAAGCGTTAGTTTCACCTTCAGTGCTTTTCGCAACTTTTTCTCAACTTTAGTCTAGAAGTCGCTTCGCAAAAAGAAGCGTTTATTTTCCACTGCCCGTTCGCTTTACACTGAACTCCTTTGCATATCGAAGGAATCCATTTTTTGAGAAAAATATTGCGCTTATTGGATCGAACAGACAAAGAGCAATTTGAACAGCTGCTAAAGCAATCCTTTGGCCATGCAGTTGGCTTCAGCGCGCATCCGAACAGCCTTTTATGGCCCGTCGGAACCGACGAGAGGTTTCCACAACTGGGTCTATTTCATGATGGCCAATTGATATCGACGACCCGCCTGGAATGGGTTCACACGCTTGAAAGACTCAATTTCAAATTGCATGCAAATTATCAGCTTCCCAATCCGAGCTTCCCGGTTGCTTGCACCTCAAAAGCCGCAACCAGGACAAACTTGAAGGGACAAGGTCTGAATTCGATCTTGCGCTATTTTTGCATTCAACAATCACTTGTTTGGAAAGTCCCCTATTTAATTTCGACAATGGTCGAAGGCTCGCCACGAATTTTTAGCATGCGCGAAATGGGATATGATTTTGAGCTGAATCCGATCCGATGGACTGGCGCCTATTCATCTGACAAACAGGCCTTTATAGCCTCGTTGGATCTAGTGAGAAATGGCAGCCACGCGCTGGCTTATCTCGAGAAAAATTTAGGGGCACAAATCAAAAGCTATGAAATCCAGTACGATCCACAATCAGTGCAAATCCAAGTCTGAATTTCTTAGCATGTTGTGAGCATCAACCTATGCTCAGATGTTTCAAATAAAAATTGAAATAATTCTGCTTGCTGTGGATGAGCTCTTTGTGACTTCCACTTTCAATCAGACTTCCATCTTCGATAAAAAATACTCTCTCAACCTTAGAAGTCACTTGGATTCGTTGAGTGAAAAAGATCGCAGTTCGATCCTTCATCATCTCCAAGACATTTTTCATCACTTGTGATTCAGAGATGGGATCCAGGTAACTAGTAGACTCGTCAAGAATTAAAATCTGCGGGTCTTTGTACAGTGCACGGGCTATCAGCAAGCGTTGCTTCTGTCCTTCGCTTAGCCCCACCCCACCGTGACTGAGCAAGGATCCGTAGCCTCCCGGCCGAGCCAAAATGTCTTCGTCCATCACCACAGCTTTTGCACAACGAATCACTTTTTCCAAATCTGGACGATCGTCACCCAAGGCAATGTTATCTAAAATCGAACCAGAAAAAAGGCGGCCGTCTTGCTCGACCAACGAAACTTTTGCATAAAAAATCTTGGGATCGATCTGCGATTTGGTAGCTCCATCGTAAAGCACGGAGCCCTTGCTTGCCTCATACAATCCCGCCATTAAATAAGACAAAGTGGACTTTCCAGCTCCGGTGCTTCCCATAAACGCGACTTTCTCTCCTTGCTTGATCTCAAAGGATAAGTTCTTGAGAACCGTGCGAGAAGAAGATTGATCATACTGAAGAGACACGTCATCAAATTTCATCGACTGTTGAAAGCTCACTGACTTCAAGCTGCGGGGATCTATCGTGCTTGGAGCTTCCACCAGAAGATCATTCAAACGTGAAATCAAAATGCGATTGCTAAAGTATTGGTAGATAGTTGAAACGATTCCCTGAATTGGATCGATCACACGCGGTACAATCATCACCACGGCAATGACTTGGCCCAAGCTCATCTTTCCATCCGAGTACAAATGAAAGCTGTAAAAGAAGGAAACCATCTTCACGCCTTCAGTGCCAATCAATTGGACGATTTGAAACAGGGCCTGAATTTTCTGGTTCGAAACTAAATTGCGAGCAAACAAGCTGCTATTGAAATCCCACTTCCATCGAGACGAAAGGGCGCCTTTCAAAGTGCGCATGTCGTCGTTGGAAGAGAAGTGTTCCAGAATCAAGCGGTTCTCGCGGGCCTTGGTTCTGACCTGTTCCAATTTGAGGTTTTCAATCTTTGATTTCATGGCCAAGGTGATTCCAGCACCGATCGGTAGCAGCAGAAAAACCAACCCCACCAAGCGAGGGCTGTAAATCCACAGCACACTGAGATTGCCAATCATAAAGATCAGGCTGAGACAGCTTCCGAAAAGTTGATTGACCACATAGCCTGACAACTGATCGATGTCAGAAATTCGACTCATCATTTGCGATGCGCCCATATTGTGAATGCTCATTGGGCTTAAGCGAAACATCGCCGATTGAAAAAATGCTTTCATTCGCAAAGTCAGAAGATTGGTCAAATAACTGTTGTGCGATTGGTTGAACCAACTGACCAAAATACCAAGCACCGTCAGCACAGCAAATACGGCGATCAAAGGATTCAGCAAAGCCACATGTCCCGAGGTCACGACTTGATCTAAAATGTACTGACTGAAAACCGGAAGGGAAAGTTCAGTGATAAATCCAAGGCAGCTGCCCATCACCAGAAATACCAGGACCGAAGGATCTGCTTTCAAAAAGCGAATCAGCTGGAAAATGCCAAATTCTTTGCTCAACTTTGGAAACAGATTTTGAATTTCTTGCACCACCAGGCATTTTTTAAATTTCAACTGCGACATCAGCTCTTCAGATGTAACGTCTCGGTACACTCC